>JBBDMQ010000078.1:0-6427 GCA_040878245.1 Microthrixaceae bacterium | reverse complement strand
CGGATGAATTCCTCAACCTCTCGACGAGAGAGCGCTGAGGGCTTATTGCCAGCACCCACAAACCCGGTAACTCCGGGCGTGTTACGAATCACGTACCAGCTGTCATCGTCAAGTGAACAACGAATGATCAAGTACCCAGGGAACATTTTCTTCTGTGCAATGACTTTCTTGCCATTCTTAAACTCGGTTACTTCTTCCATCGGAATAGCAACCTCATGAATTTTGGCGTCCATGGCCATTGATCGCGTTCGTGCCTCAATGTTTTGGCGCACCTTGTTCTCATACCCGGACTGTGTATGCAGGACATACCATTTACCTGGCTTGTCAAAAGGTGAAACTGCCGCTTCTGCAGCGGCAGCTGAAGCCTGAGCGAGCAGTTCTTCTTCGGCAATAACTGCAGCTGCCTCATCATTCACGACAGCATCAACAGTCATCTCTTCAACAATCTCTTCTTGGCTATCAGTCACACTTGCTCCATCATCAGTCATTTGTTCAGATTCTCCGGGATCAACACTGTGTTGCGGGTCAGGCTTGCGGGTCAGGCTTGCGGGTCAGGCTTGCGGGTCAGGCTGCATGCAGCTTCGAGCAGTTGTACTGGTACTTACGAGCGTCCCGCAACAAGTTCAGAGACTTGGCTCACCGTTGATCCGATGGCACCTTCAGCAGCGGGGTCGGTAATAAACCTAAAGAGTCTTTCAAAAAGGAAGTCGATCCCAAACACAAAGGCAGTGAACACAATCAATGCAGCCAGAACGATAATGGAGTAGCGGCGAACCTCATCACGGGTTGGCCAAGCAACCTTCTTCAGCTCAGCTCGCACCTCTCGGACGAACTGCATGGGCTTCGTGCGCTCAGTCTTAAGGTGCTGAGCTGGAGCCTTTCGATCACGTACAGCAGTTTGGGAGCCGTCAGCATTGATCTGACCCTTCTTCTGCGCTTCTCGTTTTTGCTCTCGGTTCATCGACACGGCGAGTACCTCTCAGGAAGTTAATAATTCTGCTGAAACTCAGGCGGTAACGCCCTGACAAACTGCAGCAACATTTGAGCAGGGCAGGTGGGACTCGAACCCACAACCGCCGGTGTTGGAGACCGGTGCTCTAGCCAATTGAGCCACTGCCCTTCGTACTGCTCATGCTCATGGCAGAACCAAGATTCTACTTCCGAGCCAGATCAGACTGCCCTAGGTTAGACCGAGTTGGGCCCGAGGGCTATCCCAACAACCTTCAGGCAAATTTAAGCTCACAGGATCAGTTCGCTCTAGAACTGCAATCACACGGGGATAGGGCGGCGCACTCGGGCCGCAATAACCAATGCTCCAGTGGCTGTTACTGCGGCAACAGCGGCTGTAGCAGCAGTGAAATACGCAACGCGGTGACGGTCTAGAGACCTCAACACTGGATTTCTGGCAGTCTGGATGTGAAGGTAGTCCAGAATTTCGCTCAGCAACTCTGGACCAGGGTCACTTTGAGCCCCTCGCAAACTGCTCATCGCAAAAAGAACCTTTTTGTATTGCGCTTGCTCGGCTTGACAACGCAAACATCTCTCAACATGCCGCGCAGCTTTTTGTGCCATTGGCAACTCAGCCTCTATCGACTCCGACACGGCTACAGCCACTTCTTCACAGCGCACGAGATTCAACCTGATCAAGTTGAGGAAACAGCTCAGAACGCAAACGATGTCTGGCCCTATGCAAACGAACCTTTGCGGCTGTCACCGAAATGCCAAGCTCACTGGCGAGCTCCTCGTGGGTCATCTCATAAATATCTCGCAACACAATCACAGCTCGCAGCTTGGGCGGCAAAGTGTCTAGCGCCATGACCAAACGGGTCCGCAAGTCAGAAGCTTCGGCTCGCAGTTCAGGGTTGTAGTCAGATCGCAGATCAATGAGTTCAGTGCCAGCAGGCAATTCGCCATGGCGGTGGCGACCACTGCGCTGCATCTGCGTTGCGGCGCAATTTGCCGTGATGCGATACATCCACGTAGAGAACTGAGAGTCGCCGCGAAACTTTGACAGGCCCTTATGAGCTCTGAGATACGCCTCTTGAGTCACGTCTCGTGCATCCTCCTGATTGGCAGTTAGCCGAAGGGCCAACGTGTACGTCTGCACGTACGTGGCTTGGACGAGTTCCTCAAAGGCTGTCTGATTTCCGGCCTGTGCAGCCACAACCAAAGAAGCGAGTTCATCCTGTACCAAAGTTTGAGACGCTTCTCGGGTTGCAGAGGTTACTTCTGCGTCTACAGAATCTTCTCGGCGACGCTCCATATCAGAGGGGGTAGCGGGTCTGATTCTCTAGCGAGTTTCTTTGTGCAGGGTGTGCTTACGCTCAAACCGGCAGTACTTGTTTAACTCAATGCGCTCGCGATCATTCACCTTCGACTTTTTGGTGATGTAGTTGCGATGCTTGCACTCGGTGCACTCGAGCGTCACTTTGATGCGCTTGTCGGAGGCCATCTGGTATTGCTCCTGTAAAGAGAGTTCAGCCTGGCCGATCGGCTACAAGGCAGTACATAGTGTGGCGGTTACTGAGCCGAAGAACAAACCCGAATTTTTAGAAGTCGAGAACACTGCTTCAACTGGGGCGAATATGGGCTCAAATAACTGTCTGCGAACCGAAAGATCACCAGATAAACAACCCGCACCCGAAACCTCAGGAGCTGAGTTGTTTATCTGGCTTACATCCTGCGGGAGTCATTCCAGCAAATTGATTTTCTACATGAGTAGCGGCGGCCGGACTTGAACCGGCGACCCCTCGATTATGAGCCGAGTGCTCTGACCATCTGAGCTACGCCGCCTTGTGGGCACAGTCCACTTTATTTATGGCCCCCAATTGCACTGGGCCGAACTGCGAGCCCCCTGTCAGAATTGAACTGACGACCTCTTCCTTACCATGGAAGCGCTCTACCGACTGAGCTAAGGGGGCGGGGCCACAGCCAAGGCTGGGACCGACTGCCGAGACTAGTGGGCCAAGGTCCGGGCCGACAAGAACCCAAGCCGATTACGCAGGGATTCCTTCCGGACTCAAGGATTTTTGCTTGAATGCCGATACTGCCGATGTGCAGTTCGAACGCCTTGTCCTTGAATCCGGAGAGAACAGGATTTCGTTTGATCTGCATCCGCAATTGACCATCATTGCGGGCCTCAGCCAGATGGAACGAGATGGCCTCGTGAATGAATTTGTGGGAGCTCTTGGCAGTTCTCGCAGCGGAGTCCACCTAGAACTGCTCACAGGAAACGGCAAAAGATTTGCAATCTTTCGGCCGAACACCTCGACACACCGCGTCATCGATGTAGATGACCAACTTGATGTGACCGAACAGTTCACCGATGCCGCCGGAACAATTAACTTGTTGTCACGAGTGGGGCTTGACCACCACCGAGCCCGCAAGGCAATGAGGTTCAATGCTCAAGACTTAGAAGAGTCAGCCTCTCGCGACGAACTCATTCAACAACTTGCCAGGGTTGATCAACAGCAGTTGTGGCTAGCTGCAGAGATTCTGCGCACAGCACAGCTTCGTCTCAAAGACGAGGCTGATTCCTTGGGATCAAGCGTCGAGGACGCAGAAGTTATTGAACGTATAGAAACACAACATGAGAATTTTGAGCGCTCTCAAGAGCAGAGCGAGAAGGTTCGGCGCGCAACGTTCATGGTGGCAGGTTTCGCCGCTTTGCTGTCAGTGCCAATGGCCCGGCTTGCCGGCACGCTCGGCGTAATGCCGTTGGCCGCCATTGCATGCACAGCCGTGATGGTCTCGATTGTGTATTGGCGACGCTTGGAATCAGCTCGCAAACGAGAGGCAGCGGCGCTTGCCGCGGCAGGTGCGCACTCATACTTGGGATTCCATCTGCAGCGGGTAAACAGCTTGCTCATCTCCGACAGTGGTCGGCGACGTCTGATAACTGCAGCAGAGGAACATCGCGACGCTGCAATGCGGTGGGCTGCGCTAGCAGGGAGTGCGGATCTCGAATGGGCCGACCAAAATCATGAAGAGATTTCGGCGGCATCCAAACTTCGTCAGCAGATTCACCCTGCTTCGGGGCACCAGAATCAACACGCACTCGACGACACCGCAGCAACAGCGCATGCACTCGTGACGCACCTTGGCCAACTGCGCAACCTTGCTGCCTCTGGAGAGAGCTTCCCGGCGCTGCTAGATGAGCCCTTTATCAATATTGAATCCGGCGTGTTGCCTGAGCTTCTCGAAGTCATGGTTCGAGGTTCACAGCACCAACAAATTATCTTGATGACAGACTCCCCCAGCCTGACATCTTGGGCACAGCTCGAACAGCTAACTGGTGCGCTCACAATCATTGAGCCGAGCACAATCCTCAACAGCGCCATGCGCCACTCAGGATCAAGCTGCCTGTAGACACAACCACGCTGAGGGCATGTGCCGGGGTAGCGTTCTTGTGTGCAGATCCGACCAGCTGTTACCCGAGACGCCTCAGAGATGATGGGCATCTATAACCCAGTGGTGCTCACATCCACTGCCACTTTTGATTTAGTGCCGCGCAGTTTGGCAGAGCAAGAGGAGTGGATTGAAGATCGATCGGGGGCGCGAATCATCTTGGTCGCAGTCAACGAAGAGGACCAGGTAATGGGGTACTCGGCGCTCTCTCCATACCGAGATCGTGCAGCGTACTCAACCACTGTCGAAGACTCTGTTTACGTTCACGAAGACTTTTTGCAACTCGGAATCGGAAAGCTCTTGCTGGGTTCGCTGATTGACACTGCACGAGCTCATGGGTTTCACGCAATGATGGCAAGAATAGTTGCCGGCCACGAAGCCTCATTGGCCTTGCACTCCCAGTGCGGGTTTGTGGTGGTGGGTTACGAACGCGAAGTGGGAAGAAAGTTTGGCAAGTGGCTTGATGTGACTCTGATGGAACTGCTGCTCTAGCTGCGGGCCTTCCGCTGAGCATCCGGAAACACAAAAACAAACGACGCCCCCGAAGAGGCGTCGTAGTGGGCCGGGAAGGATTCGAACCTTCGTAGGCAATGCCGGCAGGTTTACAGCCTGCTCCCTTTGGCCGCTCGGGCACCGACCCGTTGAGCGCAGACGATAGCGTTGCTCAGCCGTCTTCAGAAAGCTGAGCAAAAATTCTTGTGTCAGTTCCGCCGGAATCCGGGGTATTTCCCTGAGCTTCTGACAAGATCACTGCTGAAATTACACTTGCGAATACTCATCTCGTCAACTACCCAACCGCAACTACCCAACCGCAACTACTGTCAGGATTACTTACCATGCCAAGCTTCGACATCACATCAGAAGTGGACCAGCAAGAGATCCGCAATGCTGTAGATCAGGCCATGCGAGAGATCGTGAATCGGTTTGACTTCAAGAACACCAACTCAACAATCGAACTCGAAGAATCAACAATTACCTTGCGCTCTGCCAGTACAGACCGCCTTGGAGCCGTTCGGCAGGTTCTGGAAGAAAAGCTCGTGAAACGGCAGGTGTCGCTCAAGGCCCTGAGCTACGAGAAAGTCGAAGAAGCCTCTGGGGGAACCGCCCGGCAGGTTGTCAATTTGGTGGCTGGAATTAGCTCCGATAAGGCAAGGCAGCTAAATAAGTTCATCAAAGAGATCGGCATAAAAGGGTCGCAATCACAAACCCAAGGCGAGCAGGTTCGGGTAACTGCAAAGAAACGGGACGACCTGCAAGCAGTCATAGCTGCCTGCAAGGAACACGACTTTGAAATTCCCCTACAGTTCGGAAACTTTAGGGACTAGTTTCGCCAAGAGTCACTACGCAGCCGAGCTATGCGTTCTGCCGCTGGCGGATGAGTCGCAAACAAGTTCCCGAGCATTTCGCTTCTCAGCGGATTGACGATGTAGGCCGAAGCCTCTGCGGGGTTGATATTTGAGGGAATGCGGGTCGCTCCATACTCCAGCTTCTCGAGTGCTCGAGCTAGTGAGTCGCCCGATCCCAACATGCGGGCCGCAGAAGCATCAGCTTCGAACTCTCGGCTCCGACTAATTGAGGAGCGGATCAGCGCTGCGGCTAAGGGGGCCAAAATCATCATAAGTAGCGCCACGAGCGGGTTGTTATCTCTGCCACCGTTATCTCCGCGACCGCCAAAGATGAGTGCCCAGCGCGCCATACTCGCTGCGAAAGTGATCCCCATTGCAATCGCAGCTGCCACTGAACCAATCAAGATGTCGCGATTGCGAACATGAGAGAGTTCATGGGCGAGCACACCCTGGATCTCGTCCCAGCTCAGGGTTTGCAATAACCCTTCAGTAACGCAGACCGCAGCGTTGTTTGGGTTTCGCCCCGTGGCAAACGCATTGGGCTGGGGATTTCGTGAGACATACAGACCCGGCATCGGCATATTCACACTTCGGCATAAATCACGCACTATCTGGTGATATTGCGGCATCTGATCTGCAGTTTCCTGTTCCGCCTGAGCAGAGCTCAATGCAAG
>JBBDMQ010000077.1:0-6434 GCA_040878245.1 Microthrixaceae bacterium | reverse complement strand
CAGCTGGGCGGATGGGGCGCAGCTGGGCGGTCGGGGCGGAGGATGGGGCGCAGCTGGGCGGGGATGGGGCGGGAGGGTTTGAGTCAGATGTGACCTAAAGGCTTCCCATTGGACCTAACGCTTCGCTCTCGCCAGGCGGGGCTGGATTGTGGGCTTGCGGCCCCGCAGGTTCGGAGCCCTCCACATCTTCCGCATTGCCCAGAACGGCAAACCCAAGTAGCGGAAATATGAGGACCGACAACATTCCCGCACCCACAAGCGCAGCTGCATTTCCGGGCCGCATCGACCCTGTTTCCAAGCCAATTTGTGTGATTACTACCAGCAACGGCAGTGCGGTCGCTTGTAGAAGAGCTAGGGCGGAGCGCTGCCTGAGCGTAAGAACTTTTCGGTACAGGAATAGTGCTGGCAAACCCCGGATGAGGAGCAGCAACAATAAGAACACAGGTACTTTGAGCAGGTTTGAGGGTGAACTCAGCAGTGAATCCAAATCAAACTTGACGCCGCTGACTACGAAAAAGATGGGAACTAGAAACCCAAATCCGATTGCTTCGATACTTGGTTCAAGTGCCGATTCTTGTTCGGGGCTCAATGCGATTTTGGCGATTATTCCAGCTGCGAACGCGCCCAAAAGATTATCAAGCCCCAGGGTGGTGGCAAGCAGTACGAGCCCGACGAGCAACATCATCAAAACCCTGACTGGAAGTTTTGAGGAACTTGTCAGATGGCGGCGCATGAGTTCGATGAACGCCGGGGGTTGAGGCCGACTAGCTACAAAAGCGGCACCTACCGCAATGATTGCGAATACCGCTAGCAACACAATCTCAAGGGCGGGGCTTGATGAACCCAATAAGACGGTGATGGCAACGATCGGGCCAAACTCGCCGATGGCTCCAGCCGCAATGATGTACGAACCAAAGCTGCTGTGTAGTAGGCCTCTGTCTCTGAGCATGGGCATCAGGGTGCCGATGGCAGTAGTGGTAAGCGCCAAGCCAATTAATAAGCTCGAGATAACTACCTCTGCTGCTGCAAGCGCCAAGCCGATACCTAAAGCCAGGGTAACGGTAATGACCCAGCCAAGCGCTCCGAGTTTGATTGGGGTGCCCTTTAATTTGCCAAAGTTAATCTCGTAGCCGGCAATGAAGAACAGCATCGCTAGCCCCAATTGACTCAGTCCCCCGACGAACTGATCGACCTCTACCCAGCCCAAAATTGCTGGGCCAACCAAGATGCCAAGCAGAAGCTCAAAAAGCACGCTTGGGATTCGCCAAGTGCGAAGGAGTTCCGACAGCACAGGCGCAAGAACCGCAGCAAGCATGATGATAAATAAAGCCTGTGCCGCTGTTTGACTCATGCTGCCCAGTGTAGAAAACAATCACTGCGCCTTAGTGTGTCTTCGCTGAGCTGCGTGCTTGGGTGCCGCCTAGTCCTCGGACTGCGGGCGACGTCGAGTCTGTTTGGTTTGTCCGCGCTGCTTTTTTGCGTCAAGGCGTCGGAGCTTTGAACCCTGAGTGGCCTTGGTAGGCCTGCGAGGCCGCACGGGCTTGAGCGCCGAACGCAGTCGTGCTGCTAGACGCTCCCTAGCGAGTTGACGATTACGGAACTGCGAGCGCTCATCATCTACAACAACGCGAATGTCAGTTCCAAGAGCAGCGAGTAGACGCTCACGCTGAAACTCGCTCAAGGTTGGTGAGTCAGCAATGTTCATTCGCAATTCCACTCGGGTATGCGCCTTGTTGGCATGTTGGCCGCCCGGCCCGCCAGAGGTTGAGAACCGCTCATCAATCTCACCACCCGGAATGGTCAGACCAGGCCGAACTATAAGGTCTTCGGAGGACACAACTCAGCTTGGATCAGCGAGCATCAAATGAGGTGCGTGATCGTTCACTGCTTGAAGAACCTGGGTAGCCGAGGGGTTGACCATGGCAAAGTCTCCAACAACAACAGTCGGAACAGTCTCATTGCCGCCCGTGATTGCTCGCACCGACTCGGCGGCGCGAGGGTCCTCCCAGATGTTGACTTCTAGAAGAAGGAGATTGGTCTTCTCGAGTTGAAACATGAGTGAGGCGCAATAACTGCAACCCGGTCGCCAGAACAAAACAACCGCATCATCAGAGTCTGGTTCTGAGTTGTCCGAATGGTTCGGGGTTTGCTCTGACTCTTGCACAAGTCAAAACTAGCTTGAGTAGACAGGTGTGCATTGTGCAAGCGCCTCTCAAGTGCGAAACCCCCGCTATGCAGGAAGCCCAGTTACTCCAGGAAGCCCAGTTACTCAGGGAAGTCCAGTTGCTTGAGTAGTTGGCTCCCAAGTTCTGTTACCGAGGTGCTTGGATCAATGTTGTAGTACTGCTTCAGCCATAACCAATTGCGTTCGTGTAGTACTTCTGCAGAGTCAAAGCGGTTCAGGATGACAAGAACGGGAGCAATTTCTTGAAGGGCTGTCACAGCAGGGCGTACAGCGTTGATTGTCCCAAGGCCTGCATCCGCTACCAAAATAATGGCTTCGGGACTCACTAGCCGCGCCAGGTCAATGCCATCGCCATCGTGGGCAATCGGAGACCATGGCCCGCCTGCGGACTCAACACATCCAACCTGCGCTGGCTGTCCTGTCGATGCTTCGAGGTTCCAGGATTGATCAATTTCTCGTGCTAATTCGGCAACGGCGATTGCCGGAGCGCCAAGAACATCGGCGGCCATCGGCGGCGCCATAGCAACCCGATAGCAGCGGTGCTCTGGGCAAACTAATTTAGGATCCTCGCCAGAAGCTGCAGCTAGTTGATCGGCATCTGTTGTGGGATCTTCAGGCTCAAAAGATTGCGCTGGCTTGCGGGCTTGAACCGAGATTTGCTGGCCGAGAAGCTCTGTAATGAGTCGCCTCGCAACCCAAGTTTTGCCTACCTCGGTGCCAGTGCCGGCAACAAGCACAACAGACTCGGGTCGTTGCGCCGAGTTGAGTGCTGCATCAGTCATAGGTCGACTCCAAGTTCTGTCAAAGTTGCCCGAAGCATGAGTAGGTCTTCTTGCCGATGGTCAGCAGAAACTGCAATCCGAAGTCGACAGGTTCCTTCTGCAACGGTGGGTGGTCTTATTGCTGGGATCAGGATGTTTCGGTCAAGTAGTTCATGAGCAACTTGCATTGCTCGCTGTTCGGAACCAAGTAGAACGGGGATGATCGGAGAAGGGTGACCGGGTCGGAGCAGATCAATGTTGTTACGAAGTTGGGTACATAAGTCGGTGCCCTCTGCAGAACGGTAAATCTGCAATGCCGCATGCGCTGCAGCGACATCGGCTGGACTGTTTGCAGTAGTGAAAATAAATGACCTTGCGGTGTTGATACACAGGTCAACAAGTTGCTGATCGGCAACAACAAATCCCCCGACCGATCCAAAAGTCTTTGACAAAGTACCAACTATGACGGCTGAATCTGGTGGCGTTGGGCCGAGCACCGCATGGGCTGAATCAACAAGCAACATAGCCCCAGTGCTCTTGCAGAGTTGCTCAAGGTCATCTAGCGGGGCCAAATCGCCGTCCATAGAAAATACTGAGTCGGTCACCACTAATGAAAGCGAGTTGGGCTGCTGAGAGATGAGCGAAGCTAGATGATCAACATCGCAATGTTGGTACACGCGCACTGGCGATCTAGACGAGCGGATGCCGTCGATAATTGAGGCATGGTTGAGTTGGTCGGAGTACACAATGCAGCCGGCCTGATTGGCAGGGCTGCTCGAACTTGGGTGACTGCTAGCAGTCTGTTTGCTGGCAGCAGTCAGAGCGCCGATGACCCCCATGTTGGCCTGAAACCCGGTGGGGAAGAGCAGAGCAGCTTCTCGTTCCGCCCAGGCTGCTAGAGCGGACTCAAGCTGATCGTGCACTGCTCGGCTGCCCACGATGAGTCTGGCCGCGCCAGACCCAGACCCATAGTGCTCCAAGGCTGCTTTGGCTGCTGCTTTAACTGCGCTGTGTTGACTCAGACCCAAGTAGTCATTCGAGGAGAAGCTGATGACCGCTTGCCCAGAGGAGCGAATTGCAGTTGTTGGTGTACCCGACTCGATGCTCCGGATACTGCGCCAGCGTCCGGCATCCTGCAACGCTTTGTTCTGAGCAGAGATGAGTTCGCCCCAACGCTCACTCATGGCGGGTCGTCTTTTTGAGAGACCGCCGTGATTGATTCGGCAAGGGTAAGAACTATCCGGGTGATTTCCTCGGCAGTGCTCGTCAAAATCGGCATGAGCACGACCACATCACCCAAGGGCCGAATGAGCACTCCTCGCTCAACTGATTCGGCACTGACCTTTCGACCCCACCGAACAGCGCCGGGTGGAGGAGCGAGCTCTACTCCTACCATGAGGCCCTGCTGGCGAATGCTGCCCACTGCAGAAAGTGGCGCAATATGTAGCTCGAGTAACTGTTCAAGTTGCATCGCTCGGTCGTTGACGTTTCGCAGAACCTTCAGCGTGTCGAAGAGGCGAAGGTGAGCTAGGCCAACGGCCGAAGCCAAGGCGTTTCCGCTGTATGAGTGGCCGTGATACAGCGTGCGTTCGCCCAAGTCCTCGCCTAGAAAGGCCGAGTACACCCGCTCATTAGCCACTGTTGCCGCAAGCGGTAAGTAGCCAGCAGTAATGCCCTTTCCGATGGCCATGATATCTGGACGGAGGTGACATTGCTCGCTAGCAAACATCGTGCCAGTGCGGCCAAAACCAGTAGCCACCTCGTCACAGATCAGCAGCACTTCGTGTTTCTTGCAGGCTTGACTCAGTGCAGCAAACTCACCTGCTGCTCGCATCTGCATGCCCGCTGCGCCTTGCACAAGTGGTTCGAGAATGACTGCGGCTAGCTCGCTGGCATGTTCTGCAATCAGTGAGCAGGCAATCTCAATGCACTGGGGGTCTTCGTAGCCTGGAGCTCGAAGAACGCCGAAGCGCAACGGATCAAAAATCTCTGTACCAAAGCCTCCTGCTCCCACAGAGAGCGAGCCGAGTGTGTCGCCGTGGTAGGCGCCGCCAAAGGCCAAGTAGGTGTCCCTTCCAGCAACTCCCTGATTGGTCCAATACTGGAAGGCAATTTTGAGAGCTTGCTCCACAGCGGCTGAGCCATCTGAAGCGAACAGAAAGTGGGGCTGATCAACTGGAACAACTTGAGCGAGGGCCTCAGCAAACTCAATGGTGGTTCTATTGCCGTTTCCTAACAGCGTGGAGTGCGCAACAAGATCGATCTGATCTCGAAGCGCGTCGTCAAGTTCAGCCACCCGATGACCAAGCGTGGTGACCCAGAGCGAACTGATTGCGTCAAGGTAGCGACGACCGTCCACATCAATAAGTTCTCGGCCCTCGGCACGTTCAACGATGATGGGGGAGTTGCTTTCATAGGTCTGCATCTGTGTAAAGCCATGCCAGACAACGTTGGCATCACGAGCTACCCAACCTGCGGCGGTGTTTGTAACTTCCTCTGAGTCATTGGGCACGCCTTGAAAGTAGTCTTCTCTCCAGCGAAATCCCATAAGGGCTCATCATCTATAAGCAGTTGGCACAAGTTGCGGTCATACTGTTTCTTGAGTGCATGAAGCGGAGTGGATCTCAGCATGATTGGATTGGGGCTCGAAGTCATTGATGTTGTTTCGTTTGCTGTTCAGTTGGATGAACCATCGGGGCGCTTGCCCTGGGCTGCATTCAGCAGTGCTGAGCAGGCCGAAGTTGGCTTAGCTGAACCGAGTCGATCTAGGCGCTTAGCCGCAAGGGGTGCCGCAAAGTTGGCGTTCCTCAAAGCACTACAAGCAAGTGACTCCACCGCAGAGTCATTACTTGGCGCTCCTCACTTATCTGAGATTGAAATTATGAAGGCCGAGAGCGGTCAACCTGTTCTTCAGCTCTCGGGCAAGGTGGCAGAAGTTGCTTCAGCCTGTCTTGGCAGCGAATGGGTGGCTCTGTTGTCGCTTACGCACGAGGGTGACACTGCCGCAGCGGTGGTGGTTCTTGAACGATTAGTGACCCTATGAATTTCAGTATTCCGCTCCTCAGTGTTCCGCTCGGTTGACCTCCTCCTTGGCTGCGGCAGCTAACCTAAATTCTTCTGAGTATCTCAGTAAAACAGCACCGATGAAGGAGCCTCATGCCCACCTATGAGTTTCGATGTGTTACTTGCGAGACAGTGTTTGAGGATCGTCGGAGCATGGCCGCCGCAGATGACCCTGCTGTGTGCCCTGAAGGTCATGTTGGCGCCAAGCGGTTGTTATCTGTCTTTGCAGCTACCTCGGGTGGCAGTGACAGTTTGCGCCCTGCGCCAGCAAGCAGTTCCGCACCGCATGGCGGCGGATGTTGTGGCGGCGGCTGCCATTAGTTCGGCTTGTTCCGGCTGAGTTAGGGTATTCCTTTATTCACTGCAGTCATCGGCTGATCTCGACCTGCTCGACGCATCGAAGGTTTGTGATCTATTCCGTAATG
>JBBDMQ010000076.1:0-6489 GCA_040878245.1 Microthrixaceae bacterium | reverse complement strand
TGAATGGCGCCACCTGCAGACCTAGCAGTTGTTTCATCGAGAAGTAGACCTTCGGGGCCTACAACTAGTAACTCTGCCGTGACTTCCTTGCGTGAGCGAGTGGTGCGTCGAGAAAACATTTTTGGGTTTCGAAGAGCAAGCAGAAGCAACCCACCAAGGACTAGCACCTGAAGAAGTTGAAGTGCACGAAGCTTGAGAGGGGTAACCCACAGCAGGGTGACATCACCTCCTGTACCTGTGCTGAATTGCTGAGACCACCCGAAAAGGTCGGTACGTTTTGATTCTCCGGCAGGCAGTTTCATCTGCCATGCAGGGTCTGCCGTTACTGACTGAGCAATCTGTTGGTCTGCAGGAAGAGATGCCGAAAACTTTGTACCGGGATTTGTTCCTAGAACTGCAGGTGGCTCGGACCAGCTTTCACCCAGTTGCTCTCTGAGCGTCTGGGCTCCATCCTCTGGAAGGTCAAGGTCTGTCACATTCGAACGTAACGGCCAGGTAGTTGCGGTTTCAAAGAGCACTACCCCCGGGTTGATCTCTACTTCTTGCAGATCGAGTTGTTCTCTGAGTGCAGCGAGCGCCGGCGTAGGCATAGGAACTTCTGCCTCCGCAAAGGGTTCCGGAACGGGCCGATTGATCACGAGGATATAGCGAATCCCCATCGGCGCTAACAACCGCCCAAGGCGACTTGTCTCACCATTCAGAGCGGCTTGAACTGCCTGCGTCAAACTAGCAACCCCGGCTCCTCCGTCAAGGCGAAATCTCTGCGTCACAAGTGGGTCTAGACCGCTACTCACACCCATTGCTAGCCCATCTTCCCCCTGCAGCATCCATGGCGAAAGTGGCAATACATCGGGGTCGCCGATCCAAAGGCTTCTAAAGTCAGTGCCCCCATCAACCACGTTGAGCAGATTTCGAAAGTCTCCCTCTGGCTGGTACCAGCGACCATTAGCCGAAGCAACACCGATGGGAACGAGACCAAGCACCAGTGCCGCTAGGGCAACCCCAGAAAGCACCTGCGAGAGCCCAAAGTCTGACCCAACGACATCACGTTCGAATGCCAGAACCCCCATAGCGACACTCAGGCTGAGTCCAAGCACGGCAGGCATGAGAAAGAGTTCAGCCCCAGCACCACCCAACAGCGAGGACTGAGCAAGTAGAACGGTGACCAGCCAAGAAACCAAAGTCAGAAGCCAAGCGTTTATACCCCAGCGCAACCGCCAACTGTTTCCTGATAACAGGCAATACATCGCAGCGATGATGAGACCCCACCCAAACACACCAACCGAAATCACCCCAAGTGAACCAGTCATAATGTGAACGGCCGAGGGTGACGCAGCTTGCGTCTCCCAAAGTCCGGTGAGTGAAGCTGAATATCCGCGCAACAGAGCGAGCAACAACCAGGGCAGCAGCACGGGAACGGCTAATAATGCTCCTGCAAGTGTAGAAGCGGCCATGTGACGAGCCTTCTTGGCATCTTGCGTCACCGAGGAGGCCGCTGCGAGAAGCAGCATAGTGAGGACGAGAACTGCAGCACCGAGCGGTGTGACCGAGCCAAGGAGCACAAAGATCAAGGCTGTCCCGGCAACTTGCCGCAAGCGCGGTGGCAGCTGACCCTCTGCTTGGCTAAATGGCGCAATTGCCGACTGCGAAGCCAGACGGCGCAGCAACCACGGAGCAGTCCCGTACACCCACAGAGCCTGTAAGCGGCCCTCTGCGATGGCATTTAGAACAACAGGATTGAGACCATAGGCAGTAAGAGCGGCCACCCGAGCACGAGTCGACTGAGTAGCTACAAGGAGTTTCCATGCTCCGATTGCGCCAACTAATAGAGGCATCAAAATAAGCAGTCGTCTTGCCAAGCCGATGGCGCCAAATAACAAGGTGCCGAGCACCCCAAGGCCCGGGACAACTCCGGGCGCTATCGCAGGCTCTCCAAGACCAACCTCACGCCAACCCGTGAACCACTGCGAGAGCAGTCGGGTGCTGCTATCTCCCGCATCAACAAACTCCCGAAAAACTGGGAGCGGCCCCACAATCAACCCTCGTGCACCCAATGCCATTAATGCCAGAGTCAGAATAAATACAGCCACCGCAATGCGATTGGGTCCCGAAGTAAGGTCACGCAGATACTCACGGCTGGCGTGCGTTGCCGACTGCACTCGGGTCTTCCCGGCGTCTTGGCCACGAAGGATTCCACGAAGTCGAGAACTTCCCTGACGCATCAGCGGCAGATAACTCGAATCATGGGTGCGGCGGGTTTTCTTTACTCGAGATCTCGCAGAAAAAAGCGAGAAGATATTTGTAAAGTTCCATGCCACAGATGCTGTGACATCGCCAGCATGCTTGAATCTGCCGAGGAACAGCGACACAACCAGATCAGTGAGCGAATAAATGATTGCCACCGGAATAACCCACAGCAACCGCAAGAGTTCGTAGTTGCTCAGCATCATCCTTGCCTCATGGCGAAGCGCAAGGCGCTCGGAACGCTCTTCAGCCTTGCTGCGCTGTGCAAATCCCTCTTGATGAAATACGGATACTGATGGACACAGATGCACGGTGGCCGCAGCAATATGAGCGCGCCAGCACAAATCAATATCTTCTCCGAAGAAGGGAATTTGTTCGTTAAATCCGCCGAGGGTGTCAAAAAGGTCGGCTCGAATCAGCATGCATGCGTCTGAAACCGCAAAGACCTCTCGGGCAATGTCATGTTGCGATTGATCCAACTCGCCGGGCTCCGCTACCGAGGAGGCGAATCCGAATGGGTCAACTGCGTAGCCCACGGAGCGAAGTAGTTGGGGAGAATTCCAGTCCACCAACTTGGGGCCAACAATGCCTGCGTTTGAACGAAATGCCTCCGTAACGAGAGCGGTGATTGCGCCGTCCGGCAACTTCACGTCATCGTGGAGGAGCAGATAGAAGGCAGCGCCTTCAACAGATGTCAGCACCTGATTAGCGGCAGCGGAGAACCCTCGGTCTTGCTCGATGCGCTTCACAAAGGCAGTTGGTAAAATCTCGGCTACTCGAGGGGTGGGATCGGACTCGCTGCAATTGTCGATAACTAGTACCGACAGATTTTCGTACTCTTGTGCAGCTAGAGAATCGAGTGTCTCTTCGAATGATTCACCGGGGTTAGCTGTAATAACCACCGCAACCACGGGTGGTGCCCCAACGCCTACTAGCGGTTCAGGCTGAACAAAACCCCATTTCTGATCAAGGTCCGCATCCTCTGAATCGGTGGCAGCTTCTAGTTCCGGCTCTGATTCCGATTCTGATTCCGAGTCTGCTACAGATTCCGAACCTTCTCGCTCAGCCGACTCCTGCAACTCGGGGATACGGTCGACAGAATCCGCAGCCGAGATTTCGACTACCGAGTCTGGATCTGAATTGGGCTCGTTGCTCTCAGGTGAGATGACTGCGTCCTCTATCCGGGGAACATGGATCGTACCGCGCAGCCTCGTCAAACCTGCAACATCTTCGATGAAGACACCCTTGGAGAGCCTGCCCACATAGAGTGATGAACGATGTTTGTTTCAGCGCTCACTATGCCTATCCGAACAAAGCTATGAGAGCACTGATAACCGGGGCTGGTGGCTTTGTCGGCGCTCACCTGCAACGCCACCTTGAGGATTGCGGAGATGAGGTGACTGCCACAGATCGCGTCACCGATGGCCTTGACATTCTTGATGCTGCTGCGCTGCTTGAGATGTTTAACCGGTGCAAGCCAGAGGTGGTGTACCACTTAGCTGGAGCTAGCGATGTAGGCGGCTCATGGCAAACACCGCAGGCCACCTTTCGTGCAAACGCCGAAGGAACACTCAATATTTTGTGGGCCGCACGACAGTCAGGCACCGAGCGTGTGCTCACTATTGGCTCGGCAGACATCTATGGCAAAGTCACTGCTTCGGACCTTCCCATCACTGAAGAACTGCCCTTGCGTCCGGTCAGCCCCTATGCCTCCTCCAAAGTTGCTGCTGATTACGTGGCACTTCAAGCCTTTTTGGGCTACGAACAACATGTCGTGCGCGCTCGCCCCTTCAATCACCTTGGCCCCGGCCAGACCGACAAATTTGTGGCTCCAGCGCTGGCATCACGAGTTGCAGCAAATGAGATTGAGGGCAATTCAGTGGTCCGGGTAGGAAATCTCAGCCCGCAACGAGACTTCACTGATGTGCGAGATGTAGTGCGGGCTTACCGGTTGTTAGTCAGCAAAGGACTGGCCGGGCAGGTATACAACGTGTGTTCGGGTTCTGCGATTCCGGTACAGGATCTTGCAGATCGCCTCATTGCGCTTGCAGAGATTCCTATGACCCTTGAGCCCGACCCCGACCTGCAGCGACCAGTCGACATTCCGATTTTGCTCGGAGACAGCTCCCGCATATTCGCTGATACAGGATGGAAGCCCGAGATTCCGCTTGATCAGACGCTTGAAGATTTACTGAATGATCGCCGGAAACGCCTACAAGCAGCCATCTAGTCGGGCTGTCGAGCTTCCGTGAGCGCTCATGAATCAGAAACTGGAAGCTGACTGAGCGCAGATTCGATGAGTCGCAACTGTCGAGCATCAGAAGTGTTCTCTGCCAAAGTCCTGAGCGATTTGCGCCAAGAACTCACAACCTCCTGAGCAATTGCGGCGGGGGCCGATTCAAGCCATTGAAGGTCTCGTTTGAGAAGTGCTAGCTGCAGTTCTACCTCGGTGTACTTTGCCGCAACTAGTGGCAGACGGTCGACCTTGGCTGGTGGGTAGGCAGTGCCCTGCACAAGTTCGAAGGGTTCCATGCCAAACAGTCCGGCCATCAGCGTGACAGTTCGCTCTCCTGGAATACTCCGAGCAGACTCAAGGTTTGACACAGCTACTCGTGAGATACCGAGGCGATCTGCAAGTTCTTGCTGGGTGAATCCAAGCTTGATGCGCAGCACTGAAATCCGCATGCCTAGCGAATCAACCTCGCTGAGCCGGGCTTGGGCTTCGCGCTGGTCTGAGTTGCTCGGACCGAGAGGATTCATGAGAGAAGAGGAACGGTTGCGGTCAGAAACGACAGTCTACAGGGTTGAATTTTGCCAACTCAGTTAGCAGACTCCGATACCTAAAGGTACTAAAATTGCTCCTATGACAAAGCGCGCTCTGATTACTGGAATCACTGGTCAAGACGGTTCCTACCTTGCTGAGCACCTGCTCGACGAGGGGTATGAAGTGGTTGGTATGGTCCGCAGGTCATCCACAGTGACTTTCGAACGTATTGCCCACCTCCAAGATCGCATTGCCACAGTTCCAGGTGACCTTCTTGATCAGGCCAGCATGATCGACCTACTGCGCACACACCGACCAGATGAGGTGTACAACTTGGCGGCACAGAGCTTTGTGCAGACCAGCTTTAGCCAGCCGGTCCTCACCGGTGATGTCACCGGGCTTGGCGTGACTCGCCTGATGGATGCAATTCGTATTGCAGACCCTGGGATCCGCTTCTATCAGGCCTCCTCCTCTGAGATGTTTGGCAAGGTCGTCGAGGTGCCGCAATCTGAGGACACACCGTTTTACCCACGCTCCCCCTATGGAGTGGCAAAGCTGTACGGCCACTGGATAACAGTGAATTACCGAGAGAGTTACGACCTTCACGCATCGAGCGGCATTTTGTTTAATCACGAATCGCCTCGCCGCGGCCTTGAATTTGTGACTCGTAAGATCTCCAACACAGTGGCCAAGATCAAGCTGGGTCAAGCTTCGGAACTCCGCCTTGGAAACCTAGAGGCAAAGCGCGACTGGGGATTTGCCGGCGACTATGTGAGAGCCATGTGGTTGATGCTGCAGCAAGACACACCAGATGACTATGTAGTGGCCACTGGCGACACCCAATCAGTTCGCAGATTTTGCGAGGTTGCGTTTGGACATGTTGGCTTGGACTACGAGGAGTTTGTGGTTATCGATGAAGCGTTTTATCGACCGGCCGAGGTTGAGTTACTCGTTGGTGACCCGGCCAAAGCCGAAAAGGTTTTGGGCTGGACCCCCACTGTGGGATTTGAGGATCTTGTTACCATGATGGTTGATGCCGACCTAGCGCTCCTGTCGGGCAAACTCCATGGGATTAGCTAACTAGCTGTGGCAGTTCGGTATGCGGTTTTGGCAGGAGGCGTCGGAGCAGCCAAATTCTTGCGCGGCTTGATTGCCATTGTTCCGCAGTCTGATGTGACAGCAATTGTCAACGTTGGCGACGATACGGTGCTGCACGGTCTGATGGTGAGCCCCGATATAGATACCATCACCTACACCTTGGCTGAAGCAGTAAATCCAACCACTGGTTGGGGTTTACAAGGAGAGACCTGGCAGGCCATTGAGCAGGTGCGCAGGTACAGCACGAGCAACGGGATTGCAGAGACCGATGAAATTGGTAACGATGCTGCTGGCTGGTTTGCGCTAGGTGATCGAGACCTTGGCACACACCTCTACCGAACCTCACGTCGTTTAGCGGGTGCGAGTCTGACTCAAGTCACCGC
>JBBDMQ010000075.1:4139-6550 GCA_040878245.1 Microthrixaceae bacterium | reverse complement strand
CCATCCGGAGCACCAAAACCGGAAAGCCCTGGAAGGGCACGTCAAGTTCCGGGCGTGTCACTACAAAGATTGGCCAATGCCACAAGTAGATGGCGTACGAGCGCAGGCCAATCCAAACTAGCGGGGGCCAGGCCAAGACCTTCGATAGCTTGGCCGCAGGGTGCACCAGCACTGCGATTACCACAATGCAAGCAATATCGAGCATCAAAAATCCGCCTCGATAAATGAACGGGTCAAACTCATTCACTCGTGTCAAGAACCAGACAATGACAACTAGACCAAGCACTCCCGCAGTATCAAGGACGCGAGCTGCGCTTTTTGCTGCCGTCAGGCCTGACCGCCACGGCGCCCAACTCAGTGCAAGCACGGCGCCAACAAGTAATCCCGCTACGCGTGTGTCAGTGCCGTAATACACGCGAGACGGGTCGGTATACGGCTCAAACAACAAAGCCATTTCAATGGTTGAGGCTAACGCCACCACAATGATTCCTAACCGAGCTTTACCTTTGCCGAACTTGAGCAGCACAAGAGCAAAGATCGGTGGGAACAGCAGATAGAATTGTTCTTCAACGGCAAGCGACCATAGATGGCGAAGCATGGGGGGGCGCCCAGCCTGAGCAAAGTAGGACTCCTGTAAGTAGATGTCCCACCAGTTACTTACATAGGCCAAAGCGGCGAGCACGTCGCCGCCCATTCGACCTGCTGCGTCGGTATACACCAAGATCGCAGCCATCGAAACGACTGCCAACAGCAGGTACAAGGCAGGCAACAGTCGCCGGGCGCGACGAATCCAGAACTGCTTGAGGTCAATCTGACCCTTCGTTAAGCGCTCCTCCGTAAGCAAAGTAGTAATCAAGAATCCGCTGATAACAAAGAAAACTTCTACTCCCAGGAAACCGCCAGGGATGAGCACAAAATCGGCATGATAGAAAACCACTGCAAGCACGGAAACGGCGCGCAAACCATCAAGCGCAGGCTGGTAGCCCAGCTTTCTCACTTGTTGAGTGGGCGCGTTGCGCTCCAGAGTGGTGCTCACAGCTTCTTATTCTTGTTCATAGGCTCTATGAAGTTGTGCCACTGACCCGAGTTCCGAAGAATCTCAACTATCTCTTGGAGTTACTCACGCTCAAGCAATCGAACCTCAAACGAGCTGACTGCTCGAGCAAAGATATTCGCCTCGATCACAGGTTCCGAAATCACCTCTGGAGCGTGGAAACGACGAGTGAGCTCCGCAAAGAGTATCTGCAGTTCTAGTCGAGCCAAATTTGCACCTAAGCAGAAGTGCGTGCCCTGACCAAAGGCCAGATGCGGGTTCGTAGAGCGGGTGACATCGAATTGGAACGGGTGATCAAAGACCTGCTCATCGCGATTCGCAGAGGGGTACAGCAAAATCACGCGGTCGTCCTTGGCCACAGGAAAACCGCCGATATTTGTATCTTCGACTGCCGTACGAAAGAAGTTGTTCAAGGGTGTGACCCAGCGGATCAGTTCCTCAACAGCTCCGGGGATGAGTTCGGGCGAATTGGCAACCAGCTCCCATTGGTCTGGGTGATCTGCAAACACCCGCAAACCATGGGCAATAACTGTGCGCGTAGTTTCAGCCCCACCGGCAATAAATAAGCCGGTCTCATGAAGCATCCGCTGCGCCGAGTAGCCAGACTGACCGGCGATATCTGCGTTCGCCCAAACAGATATGAGGTCGTCTGCGGGGCACCCAACGCGCTGAGGAACAAGCACTTCAAGGAGTTCAACAAATTCCGCAATTGCAGTTCCAAGTCCCATCAAGGCATCCATGTCATGCGAAGCTGCATCAAAACGCATGATGGCCTCGGACCAACCTTTGACATCTCGCCAGCGATCTTCGGGAAAGCCCAGAAGCATTGCTATGAGCCTGCTCGGCAAGGGTGCAGCAAGTGCATCAATAATTTCGACCTCGCCTTCGGCAGCCACGGCGTCGAGCAACTCGTCGATGCGGGCCCGCAACCAAGGCTCATGTTCACGGGTTGCTCGAGGGGTGAAGCGATTGGCTACTAGGCGGCGCTGCTGCTGATGGCTTGGATCATCCAGGGAGATGATATTGATCTCCTCTGGCGCCCACCAAGAGCGGTATCCGCGTCCGGAGACAAATGTGGTGCTGTTTCGCTCAACCGCTGCTAAGTCAGCATGACGAGTCACTGCCCACAACGAGTTCTTGTCGTCTCGGTAGAGCGGTTCGTTTGCTCGCATCCAAGTAAAAGCCGGATGCGGGTCCGCCTGATAAAACGCAGCATCGAGCAGATCGATTTCGGGTCGCTGAGTAGTTGTTAATGGCGTCGAAATAGGTTCTGTCGCTCCGTCTTGGTTCACACAAATATTCTGCCACAGCCGCAGCCCTGCCTTCCCCGACCCCCAAATATCCGTTTTGTCTTGCG
>JBBDMQ010000075.1:0-4097 GCA_040878245.1 Microthrixaceae bacterium | reverse complement strand
TAGGGGGTCCCTCGCAAGACAAAACAATGATCGGTGGGGGTGGGGGTGGGCTAGCGGGAAGGGTTAGCCAGCTTCTGAGTGGGTGACAGCGGGTTCGCCCATCCATTCGCGCAGCGTGTTCTTCAGCTTTGTCTGTTGAATAAAGATGTCGTGCTCGGGCGGAGCGCCAGCCTTGGATTGCGGGGCTTTCCAGTAAAAACTCAGCCACTCTTGCACCCCCGATTGCCCGGCGCGATGGGCAAGGTCTAGAAACAGAGCAAGGTCAAGCACTAGCGGTGCCGCCAGGATTGAGTCCCGGCACATAAAGTCCACCTTGATCTGCATGGGGTACCCCATCCAACCAAATATATCTATTGCGTCCCAACCCTCTTTGTTGTCGCCGCGGGGAGGGTAGTAATTAATTCGCACCACGTGCGCAATATCGCCATACAACTCCGGGTACACCTCGGGCTGCAAAATGGTGTCGAGCACCCCAAGCTTTGAGACTTCCTTAGTCTTAAAGTTTTCGGGGTCATCAAGAACCTCACCATCTCGGTTGCCAAGAATATTGGTGGAGTACCACCCCCTCAGCCCAAGCATGCGTGCCTTAAACCCTGGGGCCAAAATTGTCTTCATTAGGGTTTGTCCGGTCTTGAAATCCTTGCCGGTGATTGGCAGGCCACGATCAATCGCAAGCTGCTCCATGCATGGCAAGTCAAGACTTAGATTTGGCGCGCCATTGGCGAAGGGAACACCGCTAGATAACGCTGCATAGACATACATCTGACTAGGAGAGATGTTCTCGTCATTTGCTCGAAGTCCCGCCTCGAAAGCTTCAACACTCTGATGTGTCTCCGTGGGTTCCTGATACGCCTCGGTTGACCCGCACCACACCATGACCAAGCGGTCACAATTGTTCTCGATTCGGAAATTCTCAATATCGGCGATGAGCTGCTGAGTGAGGTCCCACTTCGACTCCCCTGTCTTGACTCGAATGCCATCAAGGTTTCGAACCCATCGCTGATCAAACACAGCTGGCATAGCAACCATGCCTTCGAGTTCGGCAGAGAGCGGTGCAAGGTCGCGCTCATCGAGTACCCCCGAGGTGCGAGCCGCTTCGAGTGCATTCGGAGAGATTGGGTCCCAGCCGCCAAAGACGATGTCATCAAGCCCCGCCAGTGGCACAAAATCCTTCAGCATGGGGTTGCGACCATCTTCACGGTCGCCCAGACGAATGTGCGCCATCTGCGTAAGCGATCCAATCGGTTCGGAAAGACCCTTGCGAGTGGCAAGCACTCCTGCGTAGAGCGTGGTTGCCACTGCGCCCATTCCGGGAGTCAGTATTCCAAGTCGGCCAGTTGCGGGTGCAATCTTCAGGGGTTCAGGCATGGCCCTCTACTGTACGCGGCAAATGGACTCCACCCCATGTTGAGCGGAGCGTTGACCTCTCTAACGATCAGTTTTTGAAGGTCGCTGTTCCCCGCTGCTCAAACTCACGAAGTTGCTGAATCCGGCCATCCGTGGCTAGGCGCAGCGCATCCTCGGGGTCAAGACCGGCTGCGTTCGCTCGGTCAACGAGTGCCAAAAGTGCTTGCCCGAGGTCAGACTCATCAAGCTTCTCTGCAGCCGACGGCGCAACGTAACCGCTAATCCCACTGGCACGTTTCGCTACTTTGAGCGCCCGGGAAAGTGCCGGTAGCGAAGCGGGAATCTGATCCAGAGCGGATTCACGACCCTGCTCCTCCTGCTTATTCGATTCCCATAAAGCCACCAACTGACTTACCTCGGCTGAACCCGCCGACGAACCAAGCGCTTGTTCGATTCTTTCGTGCCTGAACAACAATTTGTCATGAATCGACTGCGCAACCTCAGACAAGTTGAACCAACCATCCTCTGCCGCAATCGCTGAATGAAACATCACTTGATACAAAAGATCACCGAGTTCGGCGCATAGTTCATCTGCGCCGTCACCTGACTCGGGGTCGTATGCATCGATTGCTTCGAAGACCTCATATGACTCCTCAAGCAGGTAACGCTTCAGAGATGCATGAGTCTGCTCGGCTTTCCACGGGTCTGCCGAACGCAGGCGCCGCATGAGTTCCTCAAGTTGCACCATTTTTGAAGCAACAGGATCTGCAAACTCTGGGATCCACAGAGAAGTCAGGTGGTCTGGAATTACTTCTCGGTCGAGTTCAGATAAAGCTACAGAGAAAATTCTCTCATCGGGCAGCCCGAGGCGTTGCAGAACGAGGATCGGCAAATTCGGCGCATCTTCACATGACAATTTGATATCTGACAGCGTGAAGGAGTTATCGCATTGCCCGACGAGCAGGGGACCTCGTTGTCCGGCAGCTTCAACAGCAAAGCGATGCCCGTCGATGAGACGTACCCCCAACTCAACAGGGTCAACCCCGAGTCGAGCCCAAGTGAGGTCTAGAAATGACAGACCTGGATGAACGACAACCTCCACCCGTGAGTCAAGCAGCAACAGCTCCACAGTGTGCTCTGCCACCACAGGCGAACCGGGAACTGCGTACAGCACCTCGCCCACCGCCCCTATCTGTGTGGCAATCAGGTGCTCTTCTTGGGCTGCAGCCACTAGCGCCTCGCAAATGGATTGGTACACCTGCGGCATTGATGTGCCAGATTCGTAGAGGCGGTCGAACCATTGCGCATGCGGCATGACTTGAGCCGAGGGGTGGCGCTCGGTGCGTAAGAATTGCCGAGGAATCGCAGCGATCAACTGCATCGCCCCAGCAGTTACCAGGTCGGACCCCGCAGGTCCCAGACCAATCACATGAATTCGCGGCAGACTCACGGAGCGTTCGTTGCAGGACTCACCACAGCATCTAGTAGAGCTCCGCTTGGCAATTCAGGGGCCGGTGGCGGCAGGATCGCTGGCTCACCAGTCGGACCCGTTCCCACAGATGATCCGTAGCGTGAGTTGATCTGAGCAGACGCAACCACAAGCTGCACCCAGGTTTCGGGACCCTGAGAGATCAGCCTCAACAACCCCGGAGCGGCTTCTTCAAAGGGAACGACTTTCCGCTCATCTACCCGAATCAGGTAAATAATTGGGGAACCTTGACTATCGGTCAATTCGAGTGGCTCCGCAACAACTCCAATAGAGGCCTGTTGAACTACTTGCTGAATAGCTCCTGACAGCAATGCTGTTGGAATGCATTCCTCGGCGGTTGCGACAATGCTGACTTCTGGAAATAACTCGGGAAGGCCCTCAAGTTGAGCACCAGCACTCAACTTACCCAGCACAGTGTCTTGTAGCTTCGGGTCAACTTCTGCCACCGTCATGCATGTGAATTCGCGTGCAACAGGGAGCCCATCGTAGAGAAGTCGCAAGTCATTGGAACTTGCGTCTGTTATGGACTTGAACCGCTCAGTGAGCAGGCCCTGAGCGGCAATGAACTGCACAAGAATCTGACGAGCAACCTCTGAAATCTCTGATGGTGCACCCTGCTGCCCAAGTTGGGCATCAATTTGCTCATTGGCCGCAGCTTTGGCTTGGGCTGATAGCGGAACCCCAAAGCGTTGCAATTCACTTGCCCATGCGGTGGCCTGCACAGCAAGCAATAAGGCAGCTCGAGCTTGATCACCCGGCAGGACACTCTCGCTCGCTCCCGACTCAGATGGGACCCCGAAAACCTTGTCTCTAGCAAGCGCATTCACCGTTTCTACTGACACTGTTTTGCCAGCCACAGTTGCGGCAGTGGTATCGGCAGTGACACCGCATGCAGCAAGTACAACCGCAGCGAGTAGCGCAATAAGACACATAAACGGAGCTTTGACCCGAGACATACTCCTCATGCTATGCCGACGAACCCTCGCTGTCAGAACCAGAACCCACAGACAACTCGACTGACGGCACAAGTTCCGTCAACGCTGCAATCAGATCCTCGGTGATTCCGGAGCCTCCCCGCACAGGCAGGCGAAGTTCCTGCTGCTCCTCTCGGTAGACGGCACCCTTGTAGAGCCTAACGAGTCGCATCTGTTTGGATTGAGGCAGCTGAATCGGCGAGATCTGCGCCACTAATCCTGAGCCGGCCAAGGTTGAGCTCTTCAAAACAGTCACGCTCGTGACCCCAGTGCGCACACATTCTGCT
>JBBDMQ010000074.1:0-6584 GCA_040878245.1 Microthrixaceae bacterium | reverse complement strand
GACTACATAGGTCTAGCCACCCCGGGTCTGCACTCCTACAGCGTTGGTGTCGATCTGGGAAATGCCATGGTGGACATATTGCCTGCAGCGCTCACCATAGATTCCAAGTTGTCGAGGACTTGGTTTGCAATTGGACATTCCGAGGGTGGACAGGCAGCACTATTTGCCACTCGTGCATCATCACGGCAACCCGATTTCACTCTTGCAGCCACAGTCGCCATTGCACCCTCGAGTTCACTAGATCTGTCGTTGGAAGCAATCAGCAATGGTGACCTTCCAGCTGATGTTATTTACGGTCTCTATCTGCTCGTAGGGCTTTCAACAGTGGATTCCTCAATCACTCTTGAGCAGTTCAGTGGTCCTGCCGCAAAGAAACATTTGGACCTTATTGCAGAGTCGGATTGTTTACTCGAGGCGTTCGAGGTGTTTGCAGAGGAGGATATTGAGGATGTATTCGATATCTCAGAGGTCGATATGAACAGGTTGTCTGTGTTACTCGGCGAGATTGGCAACCCCGACCAAGAACCCACGGTTGGCCCGTTGCTGCTGGTACAAGGCGAAGATGATGTGGATATTCCCTCAGGCATTACCGTCGTTCTCTCAGAGAGCCTCAAAGCGCTTGGTGTAGACGTGACGCTTCGTGTCTACCCGGGGTTGGGTCACGATACGGTGCTCGGACCTGCCACATGCGAGACCTTGGATTGGCTCGCTCAGTTTGGTGGGCCTTCGGCAGCGGACTGTGTTGCCGAGCCGACTGACATGTCCTAGCACTCGGCTGACGTACCTTCTGGCCCCAGAGCTGTGGCTGCAGCAACTTCATGCAGTGGCGAATTTAACCAGATACATGCTCGGCCAAAGTTTGCCTGTCACCCAAAAGGTATCGGTGCCTGGCAGGTTGGCAATACCGTTAGCTACATCAATCTTGGTACCTGAACTGGCAGCTTCGGCAGCGGCCTCTTCATGCAGGTCCGAAAGATCAACTACTGCAGTCGCTCTCCAGCAATCCGGGTTGATTTGAAGGATCTCATCGCTCTGGTAGCGACTCGCCCAAATTGATTCACCGTCCCACTCCAACTCATTCAGAGCATCAGCCGGCCCTCCCTTGCGCAGCACAGAATGGCGATCCGTTACCGAGAAGGTCTGCGGGTCTCGAAGTACGACCTCGGCAGTCCCATTACTCATCACAAAGTCGGCCTCACCCATTCTGGTAAGACCCCAACCTTCACCGCTATAGGAAAAGCTTCCGATTGGGCTAGCCGAATTCAGGTCTTGCAAACTCTGCGCCGACCACCGATAGGCCGTCTCTTCCTTCCAGGTCAACTGCACCAACTCGCCGTTCACGCCAACAGCTAGGCCCTCTCCAAAAGCCTCGGCGGGCAGGTCCGCCTGAGAAAGCAGTTCACCCGATTCAGGGTCAATCGATCGCAGCGCCGACTTGCCATATAAGCCGATGCTTTCGAACAGTTGTCCTTGATGCATCAGCAAGCCTTGGGTGTAGGCATCTGTTTGATGTGGAATTTTAGCAAGCACCTGCGGCTTCAGAGCAACCACTGGTTGATCTGCAAGCAACTCACAGGCGCTGCTTTCCTCTTGAGTCTGCGTTGGTTGAGTCGTCTCGCTACATGCTCCAAATGCACCAAGCAGAGTCGCCGAACACCCAAAGCCAAGTATCAATTTGCGAACAGCCAAGCGATTCATCAATCAACTCGCTGCTGAGAAACCCGACGCAGAGTGCTGACCGCCTCGATGTGATGCGTTTGAGGGAACATATCCACAAGCTCAACCCCGCACACCTCGTAGCCCGCAGCAACCAACAATCCAAGATCCCTTGCCTGAGATGCCGGGTCACAGCTGACAAGGGCGACACGCTCGGCTTCAGTGGCCACAATGGCCGCAACTCCGCTAGCCGATAGCCCTGCACGGGCCGGGTCAGCTACGACCACCTCGGCTCGGCTCGGCATCCACCGCTCGACTGACTTCGCAATCACCTGAGTATTCAAATCCTTTAAGTTGACTAGCGCATCCGAAGCAGAAGACTCCGAGCGTTCCACAAGAATCGCCCGCTCGGCTCGAAGCCCTGCTGTAAACAGCCCTACTCCCCCATAAAGGTCAACTAGGCGATCGGTTGTTGGGTCGAATGTGCCTAATGCGCGAGCCACTGCCTTGATCAGCGCCTCGGCACCGTCCGGGCGCGCCTGAAAAAAGGATCGAGCCGAAATCCGAAACTGTTGACCCGCTACTTGTTCATAGATCCAGACCTGTGCTCCTTGGTCAAGCTCATGCTGGGTCACAACTCGAACATCTTCGGGAAGTCCGAACTCATGACTGTTCGATTCCGACAGGCCGTCTACAACCGCTAACCGCTCAGAAGTTCGTGCCCCTACTCGAAAGGTCACCTCGGAAGCCCCCTCAAAGCGCCCGTGATGCAGCAACTCTTGAATCAGCGGATGAGCAACCATGCATCGTGACACTGGGTGAATCAGATGACTCTGAGGTTTTCTAAAACCGATCAAACCAGTTGGATCTGAGTGCTCATCGACTCCACATCGAAGCGTGGTTCGATACTCAGTCGCAGGTAACTCCTCGACAAAAGAGACTGGGACGTCTTCTAGCTTCGCGATTCGACGGAGAGCATCGGAAACAATCTCTGCCTTCAACTGCAATTGCAACGAGGGTTCTGCGTGTTGCAAATCACATCCGCCGCAACCAGCCGCCACCTCAGGACATGGCTCGTTTCTGCGCCCGTCTACCGGCTCAAGAATCTTTTGAACCTGACCTTTGGCTAGCGTCCGAGAGGTTTCAGTGATCTGAACCAAGACTCGTTCACCCGGCAAAGCACCCTGAACAAGCAGGATCCGACCTGACTGTTCACGCCCAAGGCCAAGGCCACCAGCCACCATTCGCTCAATCTGCACCGGCACCGGCTGCGCTGATGAGTCTGGCGTTCTTTGCATGTACTCACCGTAGGCCCTGTAGTGGTGCAGCGCGGAAGTCGTAACTCCCCCTGAGAGGCCCGGCGCGATTAGGGTCAGGGCACGGCGACTAGGTGACGCCGCATTCGATCAAGAAGGTGACCGCAATGAGTTCGCGCCCTGTCCAAATAGCACCATCGGTTCTTCCCGCTGATTTCTCACGGCTTGGCGAAGAATGCATCAGCTTGGAAAAAGCAGGGGTGGATCGCATCCAGTGGGATGTCATGGACGGCGTGTTTGTGCCAAACCTAACTTTTGGTCCAGATGTGATTCGGGCTTGCCGGCCACTCGTAGACATCCCCTTTGAGGCGCATCTGATGGTGGTCAACCCAGATGAGCTAGTTCACAAATATGTCGAAGCGGGCTGTGAAATTGTGATTGTGCACGCCGAGGCCTGCACACACTTACACCGGACGCTCTCAAACATTCGTGAGCTTGGTGCCGGCCCAGCAGTTGCACTCAATCCCGCTACCCCAGCTTCGGCCGTTCGCCACGTTATGGACCTTGTAGATCTGATTCTTGTGATGACGGTGAATCCTGGTTTCGGTGGTCAAGAGTACATCTCGACCATGGAATCCAAGATCTCGGAAGTGGCTGAAATGATTGCCCTTACCGGGCGCGATATTGACCTAGAAGTTGACGGCGGAATCGGTCCAGCCACTGTTTCGGGAGCGGCTGCGGCTGGAGCAGATGTGTTCGTTGCAGGCAGCGCTCTCTACCGCGATCCCGAAGGTTTGTCCCATGCAGTGTCAGAGATTCGCTCGCTTGCAGAGACTGCGCGTTCCTAACCACCCCATGCGCCTTCTCAGCTCGGACTCCCCCATGGGCCGACCAGTTGCTGCTACCGCTACCGCTACTGCTACCGCTACCGCTACCGCTAGCGCTACCGCTACCGGCGCACGCAGGTCAGGACGAGCAATCATTGTTACCTGCGCACTGCTCGCAACGAGTCTGATTGCAGGTTCTTGCGGAGACGGTCGCCCAGAATTTTGTGCCCCACTAAGCAAAGCTGCTGATTTGAGCAAAATGGCGCAGGCACTTGAAACCGGAGACATGAACGCTGCCGAAACACAGGCCGTTGAGTTCCGCAAGCTCGCGGGCGAAGCCCCACCTCAGATTCGGGCCGATTTTGTGGCAGTTGCAGACGCTATTGCTGAGATCATTGATTTGGTTGCAGAACAGTCAGCGAATGAGCGATTAGATCCCGGCCTTTTTGAGCGAAGGCGTGATGAACTGAATACTCGCCTCGGGCAGATTGATACCCGGAGCCAACGCATTTCGGTCTGGGCCTCTGAGCAGTGCGGGCTTGAGCTCTAACGCCTGAGCAACTTGCCTGAAGAACCTGAGTGATTTACTCGGATTTACTCGGATGACTCGGATGACTCGGGTGCTGAAATCTGAAGGCGACGCTGAATGACGCTATCGATGATTCCATATTCTTTGGCCTGTTCAGCTGTAAACCAACGGTCACGGTCTGAGTCAAGATTGACCTGCTCGGTGGTTTGACCTGTGTGTTCGGCAATAAGGTCGGCCAACAAGTGCTTGATGTACTTGAGTTGTTCTGCCTGAATTGCAATATCTGTTGCTTGGCCCTGCATTCCCGCAGATGGCTGATGCATCATGATGCGCGCATGCGGAAGCGCATAGCGCTTTCCTGGTGCTCCTGCGCACAACAAGAACTGTCCCATTGATGCACCAAGACCCATACAGATAGTCCCAACGTCTGGCGACACAAACTGCATCGTGTCGTAGATGGCCATGCCCGCAGTTACTGAACCACCGGGCGAATTGATATATAGCCAGATGTCTTTCTTGTCATCCTCGGCCTCGAGATAGAGCAACTGCGCCGTGAGGAAGTTGGCAACCTGATCATTGACCTCTGAGCCCAAGAACACGATTCGGTTCTTGAGGAGGCGAGCATAAATATCGGCTGAGGGTTCCATTCCTGATCCACCTTGGGCCTGAGCCGGATCAAGGAGGAACGGTGGAACTGCTGAAGTATCTGACGTTGGCATAGGACTTGAGGATAACGCGCCCGGAGCCCATCATTGTGCCGCCCGTCAGTTGACCCATCGAGTTCGCCCCGGGGGTCAGGCCAACTACAGTGTGAGTCCCGTGCGGACGTGGCGGAATTGGCAGACGCGCTGGGTTTAGGTCCCAGTGCCCGCAAGGGCGTGGGGGTTCAAGTCCCCCCGTCCGCACCACTCTTCTTTGTGAAGCTTGCATCAACGTTTTGGCGGTTCGATCCGTTCGATGCTCTCAACTCGGTCGATAGACCGGTCAAAAGAAGCCACCTTGTTGACACCCGTGCTTTCGGCGCAAGCGACAAGGTATGCCTCTGCGAAATCAATCCGAGCTGTCTCGTATACCTCGACTGCCCGCAATAGGAGAGCAGGGTCGACGGTCACAATTGCATCGAACGTCAACAGCGAACGAACCGAATCTGCAATTTGTAAGCGCGAGGCTTCGTAGAAGGACTCCAAAACGTAGATCGTCTCGGCAACTATCAGGTCTGCCAGAAGCAACCCGGAGGCTGACCGAAGAAAAGCCGTCGCTCTCTGCGCCAAACGTACAGGGTCACCGGTGAGGTGACGCACAAGGATGTTTGTGTCAACGAACGCAGTCACTTCTTGTCGGCCACACGTTGAGAACGCATCGATCCGATTACCTCATCCCACGCAACATTGCGTTTGCCTGCAGGTACTGGGATCGACCCCGCCAGATCAAGAAAGTTTGCCGTGCGAGCGAGTACCGCGCGGTTTCCTTCTACGCGGAACATAATCTGATCACCTTCGGCGATCCCAAGCGCCAAGCGAACAGCCTTTGGCACCGTGACCTGACCCTTCGAAGAAACACGTGCAGCAACATCCATCTCATACTCCTTACCCATAGAACCTGCTGACTTATGGTACCGCCTTACTTCTAGTCTCGCCTTACTTGTACTGAGAAGTAAGGATAACGATCTAGCCACGGCGCGCAGGAGTAGATTCGCAGGTTGTGTCGTTAGGGCAGGTTCGAGATTTTGCGATAGTGGCTCGGAATCGCAAGCAGTTACCGCCTGTAGCGATTGCTATATTGGGCTTTATAGCCGTGTCTGTCATCTTGCTACTTCTCGGTCGGCTAGCCCTTGACCACCAGATAGCAATCGGCAGACAAGAGTTCGAACCTGGCGCAGGCTGGTTTGGGCAATGGGTCCGCTGGGATGGCAACTGGTATTACCGAATAGCTCACGACGGTTACAGCTTTACTGCAGGGCAGCAACGAGCGGTTGCGTTTTGGCCCTCATACCCTCTCAGCATTCGTGCACTCGCATTGCTCACCAATGATGAGTACGACGCCGGACTCATCATCACCTGGCTCAGCGGATTGGCAACCATCACACTGCTCGCTCGATGGTGCACCGAGCGGATGACCCGAATGGCCTCAATCGCAGCAGTGATTACCCTGCTGTTGTTTCCCTACGGTTGGTATATGCATTGGTCGGTGTATGGCGACGCGTTCTTTGCGGCTTGCGCACTCGCAACCTTCTTATTGTTAGAGCGAGACAAAACTGTTCTAGCTGGCCTACTCGGCGCATGTGCTGCTGCCGGTCGACCCATGGGCTTGGCATTG
>JBBDMQ010000073.1:0-6614 GCA_040878245.1 Microthrixaceae bacterium | reverse complement strand
GGCCACTCTGCGCTTGTTTGCAACACCGCCCTCTAGCAACTCACGCCTACTCGCATGAGTTCGGTTCGAAGGATTTAACGTGTCACTTATTAGCTTTGAACAACTCCAACGAGTTGTCACCGCATTTTCACCAGCGGCTGGTTCGCCAAGTTCACCACTTGAAACCACGCAGTTCCTGAGATCGATGCAACCCTCGCTAATGCCGCGCACCTCGCTGCATCAGGGAGCCATGAGTGGACTTGCCATCTTGAGCGCTAGAGCCGCTAGTAACCGCGTCGATTACCTGGCCAACAAAATTACCCCTAACCAAGACTCGCTCGCTCAACGCCTTGCGTCTCGCGGCCTGCTCGCTGCAGTAGGCCTTGGCATGCGAAAGCTACCGAATAACGACGACACTGCATGGCCCGCAGCATTCTCACGGCTCACCGGCGAACTCATCGAGGCAGGAGCCATAGGAGGCTTCCTCTATGAGTCGATAGCTGCCACCCGTGCTAAATCCTCGACATCTAGAAGAGGCGCAGTAGTCAATATGGGGGTCACTGCAGCATCGCTGGCCTTTGCGTTGTATCGATCACGCGAGAACTTGAATGCGCGCAGAGATTTCTTTACTGATGACTTCGACAAACTTCAACTGACATTGCCCAAGTCAATTGCTGTGGCCACAGTCATGACGGGCGTTGGCACAAGCATTGGCTTTGCCCATCAAGGCACTCGAAAAGGCTTTCAAAGGTTCTATGGCCCCGGGCTTGTTCACACCGGACTAGCTCGCACCACAAACAATGTCTTTTGGGCTGCAGCCGTCACAGGGCTCTACTGGGCCGGGGTGTCCAAAATCGGGAAATCTAATGAGAAGGTCGACCCCGGTTATGCCGAGCCACCAAGAACACCATTGGTCTCGGGCTGTGCGGCCAGCCTGTGCAGCTTCGAAGACCTTGGGCAACAGGGCCGCCGATATGTGAGCGATGTGCTGCCCCCTGCCCTGATCCAGACAACAATGAACGAACCTGCAATGCACCCAATTCGGGTGTTCGTCGGTTTCAACGAGCAACCGCTCTACCCCAGCGGTAGAAGCGAAATTGCTCTAGCAGAGATGGAACGAACTGGCGCCTATGACCGCAGCACTTTGCTGCTGATCTCCCCGACCGGTACTGGATGGGTTGACCACTCGATGATCGAAGCTGCCGAGTTCTTTACTCGCGGCGATCTTGCGTCTATCTGTATTCAGTTCGGTCGTTATCCTTCATTTTTGTCTCTGCAAAAAGTCCGTGCTGGTCGGCAGCAGTTTCGGCAACTGGTCTGGGGGGTCCACCAGCGACTGCAGGGCATGAAACCTGCAGACCGACCTCGTGTAATTGTTTTTGGCGAAAGTCTTGGGGCTTGGGCTTCATCCGACGTAGTCATGAAGCGAGGCATCGAAGGGTTAGATCACTACAGTATTGACCGAGCATTATGGTTTGGCATGCCACAGTTGGCTCGATGGTCTGCAGCTGGCATGGACCGACCCGGACAGCTCACGCCAGACGGAACTGTAGGTGTATTCGATCGCTGGGAAGAGCTCGAACAGCTGAGCGTTGAGGAGCGCAACGCTCTTCGAATTGTTCAACTCAGTCATGACAATGACCCGATTACCTTGGCGACACCAACCTTGTTGTACCGCAAGCCCGACTGGCTTGGAGAGAAGCGAGGGCGCGGTGTTCCGGAATCACAGCGTTGGACGCCTGTGGTGACCTTCCTTCAGACAGCGGTAGACGCTGCGAACGCCATGCGAGACACACCGGGAGAATTTAGAAGTACCGGCCACGATTATCGCGCTGACACTGCACGCTTTGTAGCCGAGGGTTACCGGCTGCCCTACACAGAAGAGCAACTCGCCGCCGTGGAGGTTCAGCTGCGCTCCCTCGAAATTGATCGCGCAGCAAGGATGAAGCCAGCAGTTGATACTGAAGGCGGCCATACGCCGTCGCCGATCAAAGACTCCGAGGAGCACCATAAGGGAGTACATCTTCCTCACTTGCAAGGCACAAGAACTGCGGGAGCGCGTTGGCTACAAGCACTTCGTAAACACGCTCCTCCTGCAACTCAAGACCTTGTTGAAGCCGAGCGGGGACCAGAGGATTCAGAACACTTGGTTTCGACAACCTCAACCTAAAACTTCTGCCTCAAGCTTTGGGCTAAGCATCCGTTACCTCTGTGGTTCAACCACCAAATGGGCAGTGTCGTTAAAGAGACTGAGAACTGGGGTTCCGTTACGAGCTAACACTTGAGTAATAGATGCAGTATCTAAATGGGTTCTCCAAGAGACCGCGTCGTCAACACCAAGCGCCCATGCAACAGCTGCCTTAATAGGCGAGACATGTGACACCAGCACCACACTTCCCTCGGCATCAAGTGGGCGAGAGGACCAGTCAACACAGGCCTCCCGCATGCGTACACCAAGCGCTGCAAGCGACTCACCTTCCGGTGGGGCAAATGCAAGATCAGATCTCCAAGTTGCCCACTCGGCTGTCGAAACCTCACTTACTGGCCGACCATCCCACAGCCCGTAATCCAATTCGATCAGGCGTTCATCACTCAGGACCGGATGGCCCAACGCCTGCGCAGTCATTTGAGTCCTCATAAGAGGACTACTCACTACTGCAGCAATTTGTCCGAAGCGGCCAGAATTCATCGCTCTGCCTAGGGCAGCAGCCTGTTCAATACCTCGGCTATCAAGTTCAGGATCGGCGCGACCCAGAAGCAACCCCGAGGCATTAGCCACCGTGCGGCCATGCCGAAGAATAATCAACGAACGAATCATTTGAGTAGTCACTGTCTTGCTCCCATCACAGATCGGCTGAGTTGCCCAGTTCTCAAAAACTGTGATCTTCGATCAGCATCCTGAAGCCCAAAGCGGCGGTAGGCCCAAAGGCCAATAGCTAGGCCACATATCTCCATCAGAAGCGCCCACCAACCACGAGAAAGTTCAGGGGCCGGTCCAGAAGAAAATGAAACGCCAAGAAACGGCCACCAGAACGTGGCAGTTCGCGTAAAGGCAAAGTTCAAAACAAGGTGCATGTACATGCCAATTGGCAAGCCCAACCACTTTCTGCGAACTAATCGACGTCGTTGAGTAACGAGCATCACTATTGTCAAAACCACGGTAGGGGCAAGTAGGGAATGCAGAGGGCCTGCACCAAATGGGGCTTCGATCACAGGAAGTACCGAGCCAAATGCCACTAGTCGATAATCAAGGGCTGGGCTCTGAAATACCGCCCAGGTCAGAACGACGCTTAAGACTGCGAACCAGATCAACACTTCAATCGACTCTTAACGAACAAGCAGTCGAGTGCACTCGGGGCAAGTAGCCGGTTGATCAGCTGATGCTTTGCGGATTGTGTCGAGCTCCCCTGAAGGAATTTCTAAATGACAACCCTCACACCGGGAGCCCGCGAGTCGAGCCACTGCTATGCCGCCTAGCTGAGTTCGAAGTATTTCGTAGGTAGACAACAGTTCTGCAGAAACCCCTCCGGCCGAAATGCCCCTCTCAACTACTTGCTGGTCAAGCTGCACGTCGATCTCTGCACTCGCAACCGTAATTTGCGCCTCAAGGTTGCCAATATGCTCCGAAATCTCAGCAACCTTCGCTTGTAACATGTTCATCTCTTGCTCGACTGGTTCACCAAGTTCCATGAATTCCAAGGCTTGGTCTTCGAACTGACTTTGGTTCTGCTTCAGTTGCTGATGCTCCTGTTGAAGCGCTTCAAGTTCTTTATGTGAGCTCACCGAACCGTCGTAGAGAAGTCCATTCACTTCGACTGCTTTATCTTCAAGTATCGATGCGTGATCCTCTGCCTCTTTCTGACTTCGACGCAAAACCTTAAGCCGGGCAGCACAGTCCTCAGCCTCTACTTTGGCGTTGGCAAGTGCTGCAGTTTGATCAACAACCTGTTGGCGCTCAGGAAGGGTCTTTTTCTGATGCTCAAGTTGATCAATTCGAGTATCAATCAACTGAATGACGAGCAGGTCCTCAAGTGATTCCACAGCGCAACCCTACCGGTTGACTACAGATGTGTTCTGCAGTTCCTGCACTACACCGTTGGCTCAGCAGATCATCTTGGCATTCACTGAACATTTCAGCCCTAGTTGGTACTGAAATGGAAACTGTGGTCACGGAGTCGGCGGAGGCACTGGACTTGGGTCTGGAGTGGGAACTGGCTCTGGAGTTGGAACTGTCGGTATAGAAGTGACAGGCCGCGTGGGGCCTCGAGGCGCAGTGGTAGTAGAGCCACCCTTGGAGGTACGTGGCACCGTAGTTGATGAACCAGCAAATGAGCCTGCTCGCTCAGCTGCAGACATGGACTTCGACCATGGGTCAGGAATCACCTTGCGGCTGGTTTTGATGGCGCCCGGTGTAGCAAAGGGCTGCAACTCACTGCCCGTCAGATAGGGGGACATGAACTCTCTCCACACCTTTCCCGCAACGGTTCCACCCTGAACTCGGCCGCCTCTCATCTCGGTTTGCCCTGCAGGGTTTCCTATCCAAACAGCTGTTGCGATTTGGGGAGTAAACCCGACGAACCACACATCGGTGTTCTCTCCTCCAGCAGCTTCGTTTGTGCCGGTCTTACCCGCAGCCGGCTGACGATTCGGCAATGAGCCGCCTTTATAAGTTCCACCGGTGACTACGCTTTGCAACGCAACTGTGGCTTGTCGTGCGACGTCTACCGAGATTGCCTGCTCCGTAGTAGGTCGATATTCATACAGAACTTTCCCAGTGCTATCAGCAACTTTGGTAACAAAATGAGGAGGGTTATAGACGCCATCGTTGGCTATTGCAGCGTACGCAGCAGCCATTTCTAATGGCCTGACTGCGGTTCCACCTAAGGTGAGTGATGGGTATGAGGCCGACTCATCGGTCAGGGTGTTTATCCCGAGGCGCCTTGCAACATCCACAACCTGTGCTCCCCCAACGGCTGCCTGCAAGCGGGCAAATGCGCAGTTGTTTGACGAGGAGGTTGCTCTCGCTAGATCAACAGTTCCACCCTTGCAGCCGGAAGGCCAACTGCTGTCTTTGATACCCCAACCCTGATAAAGCTTCTGAGGTGCAGGAGAAGCCAAAATCGAATCTCGGATGGAGTACCCAGCCTCTAGTGCGGCAAGCAAAGTGAAAGCCTTAAATGACGATCCTGGACTTCGACCAACCTGAGGTGTAGCAATCTCTACTAACCCCTGTTCGGGCAGGTTTGTTTGTCCTACTACGGCGCGCACAGCCCCTGAGGCGGGCTCTACAACCGCCACTGCAGCAACGGTCTCGGGGTTTGCTTTCTTGATGGGATTAGCGGCCGATGCGGCTTCGGCGAGGATTTGTGCCCGTTGGTCAAGGGTCGAGGTAATTAGTAATCCGCCGTTAAAGATTCGCTCCCTACGAAGCGCTTCAGTTGGGGCGAGCCACTCGGCAGAAAGCAGTTCGTCTCGCACTTTGCGCTCAAAATAAGTCAGGTCTTGCGCAGTGGCCGAAGAACTACTCTTTACAATCTCGGTAGGCAGCGGTGTCTGCTCAACAAATGCAGCCTCATCTTTGGTGAGGGCCCCAACTTCTACGAGGCGTCCCAGCACCACCTCTCGCCTGCGAGTCGCTACCTTTGGAAAACGGAGTGGGTCATAGCCGGTTGGGTTTCGGATCAGGGAGGTGAGCAGTACTGCATTGCCCCAGTCCAGTTCCGCAGCAGTTTTGCCAAAATATAGCTGGGCTGCGGCCTCAACTCCGTAGGCGCCACGGCCAAGGTAGATGGTGTTGAGGTATCGCTCAAGAATCTCGTCTTTACAGTCTTTACGAGGTCGATCCTTACAAAACTGCTGCTCTAATTGAAGTGCAAGACTCGCTTCATTCACTTTGCGCTTGATTGACTGTTCGTTGCCAACTAGCGAGAGTTTGACGAGTTGCTGAGTAATGGTTGAACCGCCCTGCGAGACGCCACCAGCTGCGCTATTTGCTCGCATAGCACGCAACACAGATTTGGCACTCACGCCACGGTGAACATAAAAGTCAGAATCCTCTATCGCTAAGACTGACTGTTGCATCTGCGATGAGACCTGGCTGAGCGGAACGATCACCCGGTTCTCGCTACCCACCAAGTTGCCAGCGGGCTCGCCATTCATATCAGTAATAACACTGCCTTGAAGCAGATCCGGCAGAGCAATCTCGGTACCCTTATTGAAGGAGGCCACCCCCGAAACATTTACTGCCTCTGGAATCAGAAAAGATGCGATCAAGGCAAAAACACCGGCACCAGCCAGGGTAATCGCGGTGAATCGCACAAGCAGCGAGAGAGGTCGGGACATGAGAGGTTGAATCTGTGTTGAATGTTCGGGTCAGATCGTTACTGAACTCTAACCGTTCGACCCATGCACCCACATGTGTGTGAGCGGTATGGTTCGTAGTTCCTGAGAGTCCCCTCGGAAAGATAAAGAACAGAGCACAGATATGCCAGTTCGCAACTGGCGCAAATTGCGCCGGGCACATCAGAGAACAGTCGCTATTGCCGGAGCTGGCTATATCGCCGTTGTTCACGCCTTAGCTGCTCAGGCAGCTGGTATCAAGGTGATCGCCGTTGCATCGGCTAGTGGCAACTCGG
>JBBDMQ010000072.1:0-6631 GCA_040878245.1 Microthrixaceae bacterium | reverse complement strand
GTTGGCTCATACGTCAGCTTCAAGAAACGTGGTGGCTCCTCTGAACCAAGATTCACCGCAATCAGCCCACCCAAACCCTGAGCAAGGATTTCCTTCTCTGTCATGATCTCTGCGGTAAGGCCAGCCGCCTCTGCACGGGCAGCAGCCCGGTCGGCAAATACGGTCGGAGTCAGTGTGCCACCGGGTTCGTTCACTAGGTCTCGTGCAAACCAAACAGCAGTGGCAGTTGCGATCCCGCGCTGCGATGCCGCCCGAGCAGCTGAAAGGTTGTCTCCGACTGCAATTGTTGCCGAGTCGGTTCGAGGCTTTGCTGCCACTTTGGCCTTATAAGTATCAAAGCTGTACGAGCCAAGAATCAGTCCCTCGGTAACGGCACGAACGCCTGCTGCAACATCAAGCTCGGGCAAGTCAATGTCCGAAGGAAACTCAAAAGCTAGTTTGCGGTGAGCCGACATTGACCGAGCAAATACTGCTGCCGCTACACGAAGCTTTACTGAGTTCGCAGTAGCTGAAGGGCCAACTCCCAAAATCACTCGGATGGTTTCGCCGTCATTCAGCACCAACATCGTGCCTGTAGCGCCGGTAAAACCAGACCGAGTCAACGTTGCTTTGCGAACCCCAGGGATCTTGCCGAGGCGGTCAGAACAAACCGGAATGCCAATGGCCGAAGCACTAGCTGGCATGGTCTTTGCAATCTTGACTGAAATCGGATCAGACATATGGAGCCTCCAAGGGGCTGCTGTAGATGAAGAAATCTGGGCGGTAAAAATCTGGGCGGTACGAAATCTGGACGGTAAGAACTAGGTAGTAAGAATTGGGCGGCTTTAGGCCTGCTCGGTTTCCGAGCCACGAGCTAGCAATGAATCCCCCTCTTGCCAGCGGGCCAAAGTCCAGAGTAAGTCAGAGAGTCGATTGAGGTACTCAAGAGCATGCGACCCAGCGCATGCTGCAGCAAGACTTTGGCGCTCGGCACGACGAACCACCGTTCTTGCCACATCAAGAAACGCTGCAACACGGTCCTCGCCGGGTACAACAAACTCCGTTGGCATCTCAAAACGACTTGCATATAAGTCAATCAAGTCCTCGAGATGAGTCACCATCTGTTCCGTTACTAGTGACACGCCCGGTGTCAGCTTGTCACGGTTGCCCTCATCGGTTGCAAGGTCAGCCATGAGTACCCAAAGGTCTCGCTCAAGCGAAATCAGAAGTTGATCTAGCTCTCCACCTGTACGGCAATGGGCACGAGCAACCCCTATCGAAGACTGTGCTTCATCAACATCTCCATAGGCAGTGGGCCCCGGGGCATCTTTACGAACTCGCCCTCCGTAGAGAAGGCCTGTGGTGCCGTCGTCGCCTTTTCTTGTGTAGATCTTCATGGCATAACCCTTCAAGTCGGACCTCACCTTAGTGAAGAACAACACCGTTTAGGCACCCCCTATGCGGCAGTTGGGCTATCTCAGAACTATTCTTGATGACATCATGGCTTTTCCGTATTTAGATGCAGTTCACAACCGAGTACTTGTCTTTGATGGCGCAGCCGGAACTTGGCTGCAACTTCAGGACCTTCAGCCAGAGGACTATGGCTCTGAGGAACTCGACGGCTGCCCCGAAATCCTCAATGAGTCTCGCCCCGAGCTCATCCGGCAGATGCATTCCGAGTACCTAGAAGCTGGTGCTGACATTATCGAGACCAACTCCTTTGGTGGTATGCGTGCAACGCTCAATGAGTATGGACTCGGCGATCGAACCGAAGAACTCAATGAAATGTCAGCCCGAATTGCAAGGCAGGCCGCAGACGATTACTCCACAGAAGACAAGCCGAGATTTGTTGCCGGCTCGATTGGCCCAGGAACCAGATTCGCGTCGCTCGGCCATGTTCGATACGAAGAACTGAAAGATCAAGTTGCAGAGCAGTCTCGCGGGCTTCTACGCGGCGGGGTTGACGTTTTACTTCTTGAAACACAGTTTGACCTGCTTGGCATCAAGGCCGGAATGAACGGTTGCCGTGTGGCAATGCGTGAGGTTGGCCGGGAAGTTCCTATTCAGGTTCAGGTCACCATTGAGCTGACGGGGCGGATGCTTCCCGGATCCGAAATCGGTGCGGCACTCGTTGCGCTAGATGCCATGAAACCCGATGTGATTGGCATCAATTGTGCAACGGGTCCAGAAGAGATGAGTGAACATATTCGCCATCTGTCTCAGCATTCACGCATTCCAATTTCGGTACTACCCAATGCTGGTCTGCCATCAGTTGTTGACGGACAGATGCATTACGACTTATCGGCCGAGGAGTTCGTTGCTTTCCATTCAAGGTTTGTCACCGAGTTTGGAATCACCATTGTTGGCGGTTGCTGCGGAACAACTCCCGAATATATTCGGCAGCTTGCTGAGGCAGTAAAGGATCTCAAGCCACTGAAGAGGACTCCTGTTTTTGAGCATGGAGTTGCCTCGATCTACTCACCGGTTGCATTCGGAAATGAAGATGAATCTGCTACAAACTTGCTGCTCATCGGTGAACGCACCAACGCTAACGGGTCCAAAAAGTTCCGGGAGGCAATGCTTGACACCGACTGGGATACCTGCGTGGCAATGGCCAAAGAGCAGGTCAAGGAGGGCTCTCACATCATTGACGTCTGTGTGGATTATGTAGGCCGCGACGGCGCCGGAGATATGGATGAGATTGCTCAGAGATTTGCGACTCAGGCCTCGGTTCCGTTGGTGCTTGACTCAACCGAGCCAGAGGTGCTTGAAGCAGGCCTTCGCTGGCTTGGCGGTCGTGCGATCCTGAACTCGGCAAACCTTGAAGATTCCGATACCGAGGGCTCACGGGCCGACCGGGTCTTTAAGTTGGCTCAGGAATATGGCGCTGCGGTGGTCTGCCTCTTGATTGACGAAGAAGGCCAAGCCCGAGATGTTGAGTGGAAGATGCGCGTGGCTCACCGGATCCATGACCTTGCCATAGGTCGCTACGGCCTTGAGCCCCAAGATCTCATCTTTGATGCGCTGACCTTCCCGCTTTCAACAGGTGACGACGCACTCCGTAAAGATGCCATAGCCACCATCGAAGCAATCCGGCGAATCAAAATCGAACTACCCGGCGTAACCACAACCCTTGGATTATCTAATGTCAGCTTCGGCCTCAAGCCCGCTGCCCGCCACGTTCTTAATAGTGTGTTCTTGGCCGAATGCACGAAAGTAGGCTTGGACTCAGCGATTGTTCATGCTGCCAAAATTGTGCCGCTTAGCCGCATCCCACAAGAGCAACGAGACGTGTGCCTGGACCTGATCTGGGACCGCCGGGGCACAGAGGGATTGCTCTCTGAGGGCGATGCCAAATACGACCCCCTCATGAAACTGCTCGAGATTTTTGCGGATGTTCAAACCACTGCAGTCGAAGTTGAGGACCGCAGTGATTGGACGATTGATCATCGGCTCTCACAGCGAATCATCGACGGAGACAGAGATGGCCTAGTTCCCGATCTAGAAACTGCACTTGCCGAGGAATTCACTCCTCTTCAGATCATTAACGATGTGTTGCTCGCAGGCATGAAGGTGGTTGGTGAACTCTTTGCTTCAGGCGAGATGCAGCTGCCGTTCGTCCTGCAGTCTGCAGAGACCATGAAAGCTGCTGTTGCCTTCTTAGAGCCAATGATGGAGCGTGCCGAAGGAGAGACCGGCAAGGGAAGAATCGTTCTAGCAACAGTCAAGGGTGATGTGCACGATATTGGCAAGAACTTGGTGGACATCATTTTGACCAATAACGGCTACGAGGTTCACAACCTTGGAATCAAAATCTCGATTAGCGAGATGATTGACAAGGCAATCGAAATCAAAGCTGATGCAATTGGAATGTCGGGACTGTTGGTGAAGTCCACGCTCATCATGCGAGACAACCTCGACGAGTTAAACAGTCGAGGCCTGCAAGATATTCCGGTGCTTCTTGGCGGTGCAGCACTGACTCGAACCTACGTTGAACGCGATTTACGTGAGGTCTACAAGGGTCGACTTTTTTATGGCAAAGACGCTTTTGAAGGCCTGCGCGTCATGGATCGGCTTGGCGAAATCCGAGTCGGAAAACTCGAGGTTGACGATGGCATGGTGCCAACCGAAAAAGAACTTCATCGCCACCGTGTGGCAGAGCAAGACGCTGAACCTGTAGAGATCCCGGCCCGTTCCGCCGAAGCCACCATGGACAATGAGATTTTTATTCCGCCGTTCCTCGGGTCACAGGTCGTTAAGGGGATTTCGCTTGATGACATTGCTGCGTATATTAACGAGACGGCGCTGTTCCGTAATCAATGGCAGTTCAGGCCCGAGGTTCTAGCTGACGGCACTAAAGAGACCGACGAACAGTTTAAGGATCGCATTCGTCCGACCCTTCGTGAGCAGTTCTCCGAAGCCAAAGAACAGGGCCTGCTGATTCCGCAGGTGGTGTACGGGTTCTATGCAGTGAACGCCGATGGCAACGACTTAGTGGTGTGGACTGATGAGACACGCAACGAGGAACTGATGCGGTTCAATTATCCGCGCCAATCAGTTGACCCGTTCCTGTGCATTTCTGATTTCTTCCGCCCCATTGAGTCGGGCGAGGCCGACTACGCGGCATTCCACATTGTGACCATGGGTGCTGCTATCTCGGAACGTGCCGCCGAACTCTTTGCCGAAAATCGCTATCAGGAATACTTGCTCCTTCACGGGCTCGGAGTTGAGATGGCAGAAGCTCTAGCCGAGTTCTGGCATTGGCGGATTAGAAAAGAATGGGGCTTTGCTGATCAAGATCCAGAACCCATTATCGGCACGCCAACTCAAAGCGCTCTAGCTGGGCTGTTTCGCCAGAAATACCGAAGCGGACGCTACTCCTGGGGCTACCCAGCTTGCCCTGATCTAGAAGACAACGAGAAGGTTGCGTTGTTGTTGGACGCCAGTCGAATCGGCGTTGAGTGCACCGAAGAAACCAGCTTTCAATATCAGCCAGAGCAAACCACTTCGGCATTGATTTGCCATCACCCTCGCGCTAAATACTTTGTAGCCAAGTAGCCTCAATAACCCATGCACATTCTTGTCACTGGCTGCGCTGGCTTCATTGGAAGCCATACCACCGAGCGGTTACTTCTCGAGGGGCACACTGTTCGGGGGGTTGATTGCTTTACCGACAATTACGACCCGTTACTCAAACGAAAAAACCTCGGCGGCGTCCTTGATCATCCGGGGTTTGAGTTCATTGAAGCCGATCTAGTTACTGTCGACCCACAGGACCTGTTGTTGGGTAGTGAGGCAGTGTTACATCTTGCTGGTCAACCTGGGGTGAGGGACTCTTGGTCAAACGGTTTTGAGGTCTACGTTCAGCGGAACATTATTGCCACGCAACGGCTACTTGAGGCAGCAAAGTCCACCAACATCTCTCGCTTTGCAGTTGCGTCGAGCTCTTCGGTGTATGGCAATGCAGAGACCTACCCGACTACCGAACGAGCAATTCCGCAGCCGGTCAGCCCTTACGGGGTCACCAAGTTGGCAGCCGAGCATCTGTGCACTCTGTACGCAAGCAACTTTGCGGTGCCAACGGTGTCGCTTCGCTATTTCACCGTCTACGGCCCGCGGCAACGACCAGACATGGCATTGCGGCGCATGATTGACCTATCTCTAGCCAATAAAGAGTTTCCCCTGTATGGCGATGGAAGCGTGAGTCGTAGCTTTACCTATATCGATGACGTTGTTGACGCCAATTTGGCCGCTCTGTTCAGTGATGCCCCGAGCGGAACTGTCTGCAATATCGCCAACGAATCCACCGCATCAATGACCGAACTGATCAGTTTGGTGGGCGCTGCGATCGGAACCTCAGTGAAGCTTGATTATCTGCCTGCAGCGGCAGGTGACGCTCAGTCCACCGGCGGATCATCTGCTCGTGCGCTGGAATTGCTCGGGTGGTCGCCTCGGACTCCCCTAGAGGCAGGAATCGCAAAGATGGTGTCTTGGTGTATCGAGGAACAGGTACTTGATCAGAGTTGAGTCAGCCAAACTTGAAGTTGGTTGATCACTTCGCAAGTTCGCGCCTCAAAAATCCAAGCAGTTTTGGCTGCTTCGGCTTAATCAACCTGACGCTACGATATTGGCAGTAAACGGCACAGGAGCCCAACAAATGAGTCAAGCAGCAGACCCGCAAGATACATCCAAGGGGCAGGAAATTACTCAGACTCAGGCCAAGGCAGCACAACGCTCCCGTGGCATTGAGCGCATGTCAGAGATCTACAACTTCGAGGTTGGTGATGGGCCCGGAGATTTTTATGGCTACACCCTTGAGCATCTCTTTGGAGATATTTGGGAGCGACCCGGACTCTCATTGCGCGATCGGCGCCTGTTGTTGATTGGTTTGATGGTTGCTGACGGGCTCAGTGACACGCTGCAGATTCAACTCGACTCTTGTCTTGAGAAGGGTGATCTGAGTGCAGACGATCTTGAAGAAATAGTGATCTTCTTAAGCCACTATGCCGGCTGGCCTAAAGGTGCGGGACTGAACAACCAAGTGTCGACTGCGGTTGGTCGACACAAAAAGAAACAAGCCAAACAAAACCCCTGAAGCAACCCAACCCAACCCCACCCAACCCCACCCAACCCCACCCAATGGTTTTGTCTT
>JBBDMQ010000071.1:0-1281 GCA_040878245.1 Microthrixaceae bacterium | reverse complement strand
GGAAACAAGTACACGATCAAGTATTCCCAGCAGGTTCTTTCGCCCTTGCCGAGGAGGCATCGTGGTGACCTCGGACCCGCGAAGCATCACTGCGCCAACCCGGTTTCCCCCTCGGGCAGTCAGCAGTCCAATTCCTGCTGCAGCACCAAGAACAAGATCGCGTTTCTCGCAGAAGCCGGTACCAAAGTCCAGCCCTGCCGAACGGTCAACCAACATCCAGGTCTCTAGTTCACGATCAGCAATAGTTTCTCGCAGGTATGGGTCCTGCATACGAGCAGTGACGTTCCAATCAATATGGCGAACGTCGTCACCGGCGGCGTAAGCGCGTGCCTCTCCGGGTTCGCTGCCCCTGCCTGGCACAATTCCCATAAAATCGCCGTGCAACATGCCGTCAAGGCGGCGCGTAATATCTAGGGTGAGCCTTCGAACGATCTCTTCAGTTGGTCGGTTGCCGACCAAGCCCAAGGTGTCAGATAGCCCAGCCATAGGGGAGTCAGGCTCCCCAAGCTGCGGAGTCGGAACTAGCGCCGTAGTAGGGGTCTGCGGGGGCCGCTGTGGCTTGATGAGGGCTCACCCGTGGAGCTGGCACCGTTGAAAGAATGCGATTCACCACTTGCTCAACATCAATGTCTTGGGCAAGCGCCTCATAGGACAACAACAAACGATGTCGCAGGATCTCTGGTGCAACGTCAAAAACGTCTTGTGGCGTGAGGTAATTGCGTCCGCGAAGCATAGCTAATGCGCGACCACCGCGAATTAATCCAAGAGAAGCACGAGGACTAGCCCCAAGTTCGATGAAGCTACGAAGCTCGGCCAGCCCGAAATTTTCTGGTGTGCGTGTGCAGAGAACCAAATTGACTGCGTATTCAAGCACGCTGCGGTCTACGTACACTTTTTCTGCAGCTAGCTGAAGCTGCCGAACCTGATCCAACGTGACCACTTGTTGCGCCTTCGGGGCTGCGGTTCCCATTCTCTGAACAATCTCTACCTCTTCCGCAGGTGATGGGTAGCCCAAAATCACCTTCATTAAGAAGCGATCCCGCTGAGCTTCCGGAAGCGGATAGACCCCCTCTGATTCGATCGGGTTTTGTGTTGCGAGAACGATGAAAGGCCCCTCAAGGTGGTGGGTTGTTCCACCAATAGTTACTTGCTGCTCGGCCATCACCTCAAGCAGAGCAGACTGAACCTTTGCTGGGGCACGATTGATCTCATCGGCGAGGACAAAGTTGGCAAAAATTGGCCCGAGTTCAACATCGAAAGTCTCACTCGAGGCTCGATAGA
>JBBDMQ010000070.1:0-1290 GCA_040878245.1 Microthrixaceae bacterium | reverse complement strand
CCGACAGACTTCGTGGCCAGCGTTTGTCATAGAGGACTGCCGCAAACTCAACGCTATATAGGTACAGCGTTCCGAGCAGATACGTCCAAGACAACAGCCCGAGTACCACAACGAACACTCCATAGGTGTCACCCGACTGAGTAACGATTCGGGTGATGTAATACCCGCCAAGCGACAACAAGCCCCACCAGCCCAGACCAGCGGCTACAGCTCCGGGCAGTTGGTTGAGTAGTGGGATTTTACGAGCGCACAGCACTGCATGCAGCCCGAGGTAACCCAAGGCGCCCGCAAAAATGGGCAGAGCTGCGGAAACTACCCAACGCAGCAACACTGCGGTATCGCCCGATAACAGCCAACGGCCAGCGCCAGACAATGCGGCGCAGAAAACAATGATGAGCGCCCCGGGAAGACCTATTGCGCGGCGAAGTAACCATGACGGTCGATCAAACTGCGGTACTTCCCACATGGTGTTCAACGCCTCCTGCAACATGTCCAAAAGCCCTAGGCCCGCCCAGACCGACACCAAAATGGAGGCCACTAGAACAAACACGCTGCCTCCTAGGTCGGCCGCCTCGGTGGCAACCTCGGTGCCGATGACGGGAACGTTGCCGAGCACAGAGTCAATCAACTTGTTCTGAAGATCCTCGTTATTTCTCAACAGCAAACCAAGCGCATTTATAAACGCAAGCATGAGCGGAAACAACGAGAAAAAGCCTTTGTAGGCAAGCAACATTGCCAACTGCCCGCCCTTGTCATCGCCAAACTTTTTCACGATGCCAAAGGCCACTGCAGTAGGCACAATCTTGCGATGCTGTGCATCAATGCGATCAATAGTTCTATCAAGCAGGTTTGGCCGCCCAGACTTCTCGGCTGAGCCCTCTTTGGCTTGATGCGGCTGAATCACTTGCTCAGGGTACGCGCCGCTCGTGCAGATGCAGTTCAAATCTGAGTGCAGCCATAACGAGCTGGCCACAAACCCTCTGAGTCGCAGCACCGGGCAGTAGTTTGTGTAGGTGGGGACACTTCAGAATCAGAAACTCAAATTGGGCACCACCGCAACGGTGCTGTTAGCGGCAATTGCTTTAGGCGTGCTGGGTCTGATTGTGATTGGCATCATGTTCCTTGTCGATCCGTTCGGCTCAGAGACCGTCGACCGTTCTGGGCCGACGTTGCTGACTCAGATCCGCAAGCTCGAGGAGTTCACCGCAGCAGAAGGCACCTTTACTCAAGATGTCGACCTTGAGACTGATGCCAAGTACTTACCGAGTTTTCTTCAGGGTCAACAAGTAA
>JBBDMQ010000069.1:0-6708 GCA_040878245.1 Microthrixaceae bacterium | reverse complement strand
TGACCGAAGCCCTACTCCCTTCCCTGCGCGAGTACACCGCTACTTTTGGGCTGACTTCGGCTCGTGCTGACCGGATGGCTGAGGGCTCAATCATCATGCACCCCGGCCCAATGAATCGAGGTGTTGAAATTGCGAGTGAGGTTGCAGATCGGCCTGCAGCAGTCATTACTGAACAAGTTTCCAATGGGGTAGCAGTGCGGTCCGCAGTTCTCTTTACGCTGCTCTCTTCTGCGCAACTCGGTATGCACTCCGAGCCTGCATTCGCCGAGCCTGCATTCGCCGAGCCGTTATCAACTTCAGAGGAGACTGAGTGACTACCCACCCAACCACCGTCATTAAGAGCGGCCGCCTGATAGATGCCTCGGGGGAGCAGACTGCGGACCTCATCATTTCTGAGGGACTGATAGTTGCCATTGGGCAGGATCTTGATGCAGATCTAGTACTAGACGCTTCGGGCTGCATCGTGTCACCCGGACTTGTTGACCTGCATGCTCACTTACGTCAACCAGGCAAGGAAGAGGCTGAGACCATAGAGAGTGGTGCTCGTGCCGCAGCACTCGGTGGTTACACCGCTCTGCTCGCAATGCCTAACACGACTCCAGCCATTGACTGCGCATCGGTAGTCCGAGAGGTTCTCAGTCTTGGCCGCGACTCAATCTGTGATGTCCACAGTTCAGGTGCAATCACTGTTGGTAGAGCAGGTGAGCAATTAGCGCCAATGGCAGAGATGGCTGCCTTGGGTGTGCGGATATTTACTGACGACGGTACTGGTGTTCAGGATGATCGACTCATGCGAAGAGCCATGGAGTACGCAAGCGGACTTGGGGTGACTCTTGCACAGCATTGCGAAGTGAACTCTCTCTCTGAGGGAACATGCATGCATGAAGGTGAGTGGTCAGCTCGACTAGGTCTTGCGGGTCAGCCACGAGAGTCTGAAGAACTAATGGTCATGCGAGATATTGCGTTGGCACGACTTACGGGAGCCAAGGTTCACTTTCAGCACATGTCTACCTCTGGCTCCGCAGCACTAATAGCTTCAGCAAAGGCAGCTGGCATCACAGTCACCGCCGAAGCAGCTCCGCATCACTTCACACTTACTGATGCATGCTGCCAGAACTATGACGCAACATTTAAAGTTCATCCGCCGCTTCGCAGCCAGTCAGACGTCGACGCAATTAAGGCAGCTTTAGCGGTGGGTTCGCTTGACGCAATCGCTACAGACCATGCGCCCCATACTCCAGAAGATAAGGAACTTCCCTTTGATCAGGCGCCACCCGGCATGTTGGGGCTGGAATTCGCCTTGGCCTTGGCCTTTACCGAACTCGTCGACGGCGGGCAGATGACTGAGGCTCAAGTGCTTGCTGCAATGTCATGGAGGCCTGCCGCAATCGCTGGAATGCAGCATCACGGACAGCAATTTGTTGTCGGTGCAACTGCAAACTTGTGTGTCATCGACCCCGCTCAACGGTGGGTGATTGATGCAAGTGGCGGAGCGTCCCTGAGCCGAAACGTGCCATATGTCGGCAAAGAGGTTCGAGGCAAAGTTCGGCACACGATGCAATTTGGAGAAGTAGTTGTTCACGACGGAAAGGCACAACGATGAACCCGCAACCGGCAGCAATTCTACTAGCGGATGGCACTCTCTTCGAAGGCGAGGCTTTTGGCCCAACTCCACCAACAGGTATCACCACAGGAGAGTTCGTGTTCAACACAGTCCTCTCGGGGTACCAAGAAGTTATCTCAGACCCATCTTATGCCGGGCAGATCATTACATTTACTGCGCCGCATATTGGGAACTACGGGACGAATAGCACCGACAATGAATCAGCACAGCCTCGTTGCGAGGGGATCGTTGTTCGCGAGTTGTCTCGCAGTGCAAGCAATTGGCGGGCCGAGGGCGATTTAGTTTCGTACCTCAAGAAACATGGTGTTGCGGGTATTGGCGGAATCGATACCAGAAGGCTGACGCGTCATCTTCGAGAAAATGGAGCAATTCCTGGGGCTTTCGGAACTGCCTCGGAGCAAGAATTAAGAGAAGCAGCCCTGCTCGCCACTGGAACCGAAGGCAAAGACCTTGTTGCTCGTGTAACCACTTCTCAGCCCTACAGCCTGGCTGCTGTCAACGGGTCTACTCGAAGGATTGTGGCACTTGACCTTGGAATCAAAACCACTATCCTGCGAAATTTGGCTCAATACGGAACAGTAGAGGTTGTTCCAGCATCAACTAGCGCTGAGCAGATACTTGCATTGCAACCTGATGGCGTCTTCGTCTCAAATGGCCCCGGCGACCCGGCTGCAGTGGCTCACGTACCCGACACCTTGCGCCAAATTCTGGGGAAAGTGCCCATATTTGGTATCTGCATGGGCCACCAGATGCTTGCCACAGCGCTTGGAGGAACCACCTATAAATTGCCATTTGGCCACCACGGGGGCAACCATCCCGTTCGTGATCTCACCACAGAGAAGGTTGAGATCACGAGTCAAAACCACAATTACTGCGTAAATGTAGAGTCCCTCTCAAACGTGCAGGTGACTCACCGAAACCTGAATGATTCAACCGTTGAGGGCTTTGAGTGCCCAGAGTTCTCTGCGTTCGCCGTGCAGCACCACCCCGAGTCGGGCCCAGGCCCACATGACAGCAAGTATCTGTTCGAGCGATTCGCCGAGTTAATGGACAGGTCGGCACCTTGAATTCACGCCAAGTGGTCCTGCACCGCAACAGCCTCTTCCCGCAAGTGATCTTGAACCCCCTGCACAATGACTTTTTCTACCCGACCACCAAGCAGCGGAATATGAACTTTGACCTCGCCTCGAATCGAGCGCAAGGCAGACGGTCCGTGCTGGGCAAGATCAGCCGATGCAGAAGCCTTCAGCAGCCCAGAGGCTTGATCGGCCAAGAACCTGACCTGTGCAGTCATAGCCGGCAGCGACCAAGTTGTTTCCTCAACCCAAGCAACGTCATTCGGGTCGATAAACCGGGAAGCCTCTTTGGGGAGGTCCACAGCCAGCACGTAGTGAAGCCGAACTACTGCAGTGGTGGAGTTCTTCGTGATATCCAGTACCTCAGGGCTGCTCGTGGCCGACAGATTTTTCAGGCCAGTCCAAAAATCGGCGCTCAGATAAACCGCAAGAACATCTTCTGCACTCGCCGACCATTCTTGCTCTTCGGTAAATCTCACCAACGTAGATTTGCACAGACGGATGCGATCACAGCGCATTGTTCAACTGCTGAATTAGGCCGCCAGTGCTTTGCCGATATTTGCACTCACTCCAAACCATCACTTAACGAAGGGTTACCTCATGCCACGCCGTGAAGATATTGAGTCCATCTTGTTGATTGGCTCGGGACCAATCGTTATAGGTCAGGCCTGCGAGTTTGACTATTCAGGGACTCAGGCATGTCGAGTGCTGAAGGAGGAGGGCTACCGAGTCATCTTGGCAAACTCTAATCCGGCGACAATCATGACCGACCCAGACTTCGCCGATGCCACATACATTGAGCCGCTCGTGGCGGATGTGCTTGAGCGAATTTTGGACAAGGAGCGTCCTGACGCAGTCTTGCCAACGCTCGGGGGTCAAACTGCACTCAACTTGGCAATGGAGTTATCGGAGACTGGAGTGCTCGATGCTTACGGGGTCGAGATGATCGGTGCAGATGCTCAGGCAATTCGGACAGCCGAGGATCGTGACTTGTTTAAGCGAGCAATGATCGAGATCGGCTTGAACGTTCCAGAGTCGGGAATTGCGCACGATATGACCGAAGCGGCTCAGGTTGTAGGTGAACTCGGCCTTCCGGTAGTTATTCGTCCGGCCTACATCCTCGGTGGAAAAGGAACGGGTATTGCTTCAACACTTGCAGAATTTGAATTCATGGTCGCCCGTGGTTTGGATGCCAGTCCAATCACTGAGGTACTGATCGAAAAGTCGATAGCGGGCTGGAAAGAGTTTGAGCTTGAGGTCATGCGTGATCACGCAGATAACTGCGTGATCATCTGTTCCATCGAAAATTTTGACCCAATGGGCGTCCATACGGGTGACTCAATAACCGTTGCACCTGCACAGACGCTGACTGATGTTGAGTACCAACTCATGCGTGACACGGCCTTTCAGGTCATGAGAAGAGTAGGTGTCGAAACCGGCGGGTCAAATGTTCAGTTTGCTGTGCATCCAGAAACTGGGGAGCAATCAGTTATCGAGATGAACCCCCGAGTAAGCCGTTCCTCTGCACTTGCGTCAAAGGCAACTGGGTTCCCAATCGCAAAGATCGCAGCAAAGCTTGCCGTTGGTTACACCCTTGACGAGATCCCTAACGACATCACGAAAATGACTCCTGCCTGCTTTGAGCCATCAATTGACTATGTAGTCACCAAGGTTCCCCGCTGGGCCTTTGAGAAGTTCCCAGGCGCAGAACCAACTCTAGGAACACAGATGCAATCAGTGGGAGAGGTCATGGCCATAGGGCGAACATTTCCCGAGTCGATACAAAAAGCCATGCGCTCGCTTGAGCAGGGCCGAGCTGGGTTGAACTGTGATGCTGCAGAAAAGCAGTTCGACGAAATTCCGACACCCGAATTGATGCTGCAGGCTGGCATCGGGACACCCGATCGCATCTTTCAGGTTGAGTCACTCCTTCGGCGTGGCGTCAGTATCGAGGATGTCTTCCAGGCCACTAAAATCGACCGCTGGTTCCTTGATCAGATACTGCTGTTGTGTGAGGAGCGTGAAGCGCTTCTCTCCCATATTCAACCCTTAGCCAATGGGGGTGGAACACTTGAGTCACTCGATGTTCGATCCTGGCGGCGTGCTAAGCGCTTAGGTTTTGGCGACGCACAGCTGGCTTACCTCTGGGATGCCAGCGAGGCAGACGTTCGAGCGGCTCGAATCGCTGCGGGGGTAGAAGTTACCTACAAGACTGTAGATACTTGCGCCGCCGAGTTTGAAGCCGAGACCCCATATCACTACGGCACCTATGAGGATGTCAGCGAGGTTGCAGCATCGAGCCGAGACAAGGTGATCATTCTGGGATCAGGTCCTAACCGGATCGGTCAGGGTATCGAGTTTGATTATTGCTGTGTTCACGCATGTTTCGCTCTGTCCGAGGCCGGATTTGAGACAATCATGGTGAACTGCAACCCAGAGACTGTCTCTACCGATTACGACACTTCTGATCGACTCTACTTTGAGCCACTCTCCACCGAGGGGGTTCTGAACGTGATTGATGCCGAGATCCGATCTGCCGAACAAGGCGGCGGCAAGTTAGTCGGTGTCATTGTTTCTCTTGGAGGCCAGACCCCCCTCAAACTTGCAAATCTGCTGCCCCCAGAACTCATCTTGGGTACCTCAGCTGCAAGTATCGACGCTGCAGAGGACCGCAACAGGTGGAGCGCATTGTGTAGCCAACTTGAGATTCCTCAACCTGCCGGGGCAACAGCAACGACACTCGAAGAGGCACTAGCAACCACTGAAAGAATCGGATTTCCGGCACTCATTCGACCGAGCTATGTCCTTGGCGGTCGCGCTATGGAAATTGTCTATGAATCTGGCGACCTAGAGCGTGCTTGGACAGCGATTTCTTCGAATGGCTCTCTTGGCAGAGAAGGCGGCCTGTCAGCTGATCGCCCAGTTCTGATTGATCGATTCCTAGAGGACGCTACCGAGGTAGACGTTGATGCAATTCGGGACCATACAGGTGAGGTGATAATCGGCGGAATCATGGAACATGTTGAAGAGGCTGGAGTTCACTCCGGAGATTCCGCTTGTGTGATACCGCCAGTAGGCCTGAGTGAGGCAACCATCGCAGTCATCGAGGATTACACCAGAAAAATTGCTACTGCCCTAGAGGTTAAGGGCCTTATCAACGTGCAGTTCGCTGTTAAAAGGTCAGAAGAACTCCCAAGTAGCGGTCAAGTATTTGTGATTGAAGCAAATCCTCGGGCTTCGCGCACGGTGCCATTTGTGGCCAAGGCTACGGGTGTACCTCTCGTCAAAATCGCTGCACGCGTCATGTGCGGGTCGACACTAGAAGAGCTTCGTGTTGAAGGCCTTCTTCGACCCAAGGTGCAGGGCGATCACATTGCTGTGAAGGAAGCAGTGCTTCCATGGAGCCGGTTCCCCGAGGTTGACGCAGTACTCGGTCCAGAGATGAGGTCAACTGGCGAGGTGATGGGTATCGATACGTCAGTCGGTATGGCCTTTGCTAAGTCACAACTGGCGGCAGGTGACCGTATGCCAACTTCGGGCACGGTGTTCTTCTCGCTTGCAGACCGAGACAAGATTGTGGGCGTTCGTGCTGCGCAGCGTTTCGTAAGTCTTGGCTTTAGCATCGTGGCAACAGCTGGAACTGCTGCGTATTTGAAGGAGCATGGGATTGAGGTCTCGCAGATTGTTGCAAAGATCACGGCAGACCCCTTGGATAGCACCACCGGTGAAATCGATGGTGTTGAGTTGATCTCTCAGGGTGGTGTCGACCTTGTGGTCAATAGCCCACGCGGTCGCGGCCCTCGGGCTGATGGAGCTCATATCCGCAGGGCCGCAGCAACCAATCTTGTTCCCTTGTTGACCACAGCATCCGCGGCGCTCGCAGCAGCCAACGGCATCGGAGACTGGACCCAGAGCGATCTTCAGGTTCGCAGCCTGCAGGAGTACCACGCTGGTGTTTGGGCAACCGAGGACTCATCGACTGACACCTATCACAAGAGCAACCCTGTG
>JBBDMQ010000068.1:0-1292 GCA_040878245.1 Microthrixaceae bacterium | reverse complement strand
GGTACTCACCTTTGGAGCAGCCGAGCTTTCTTACCGCTTTGTAGAGGTTCCAGTTCGTAACGGGGTATTGAATCATTGGTGGCGGGACCTGAAGAGCAGTACCGGTCAACAGCGCACACAGCTTCTTCGCCGCGGTTTTGCAGTGGGAACAACCTTTTTATTGTTGGTGCTCATGCTGAGCGTTGGTTTGCGAGCGGCGAGCACCAATAGCCAGCGCGACGAACTTGAGCTTGCTGCTCTCGCTGCACCTGCGATTGATGAACCCGCCTCTCCGGTTACACAAGCTGCAGGTAATGGCGCTCAATCCAACGGTAACAATGCCGGTTCGGCTGCTTCTGGACCTTCCACCATTCCTACTGCGTCAACTATTCCGGGGGCAGAACCGGTGGCAGGTAACGGGCCGAGAACCACGCTGCCCGAAGATGCCTCAGGGTCCGTGCCAGCTTCCACTGTGCCGACCGACGTAGACCCGACACAGCTAGCAAATGCAGTTGCTGTAGGTGACTCAGTGCTACTCGGAGCCTCTCCTGCGGTCTCTGCTGCAATCCCTGGAATCCGAATAGATGCAAAGGTGGCTAGGCAATTCAACGATGTGCTCGGCGTGGTTGCTTGGTATGAGCAACAAGGCCTTATCCCAAGCACTTTGGTAGTCCACGCTGGTACTAATGGAATCTTTAGTGATGAAGATATGGACCGACTCTTTGAAATCGCTGGAGATCGAAAGGTGGTCTTGGTGAATGCGAAGGTTGGCAGGCCATGGCAAGAGCTTGTCAATCAACGCCTAGCTGCTGCAGCTGAACGTCACCCCAATGCTGTTCTCGCCGATTGGTTTGGGCTAGCAAGTCAACACCCTGAGTGGTTTGCGAATGATGGAACTCACCTTCGCCCATCTGGCGCTGCGGCATTTGCTGAACTGATTCGATCAAACCTATAAACCCAAAGTCAAGACAAGCAGGCAGATAGTCTGTTGAGTCACCACCTAGGGAGCACCGTGACCATTATTGAAGCCATCCTCGGCAGAGAGATTCTTGACTCCCGAGGTAATCCAACAGTCGAGGTTGAACTGCGACTCGACTCGGGCGCTGTAGGGCGCGCAGCAGTTCCGTCAGGGGCCTCTACTGGGGCCTTCGAAGCGGCCGAACTGCGCGATGGTGATGTAGCAAGATTCTTGGGCAAGGGTGTTCAAACTGCCGTGGACTTTGTGAATGGCGAGATAAGTGACGTATTTGTGGGTTTTGACGCTTCGGAGCAACGCGATCTTGACCGCTTGCTCTGCTTGCTTGACGGAACCG
>JBBDMQ010000067.1:0-1295 GCA_040878245.1 Microthrixaceae bacterium | reverse complement strand
TCCTTTCAACCAGTCGATCGGTCCCCGTAGATCAGTGGACTTTGCAAGAATCTCTCTGCCAGAAACAAAAGCAATCAAAGACGCACTTGGAGTCAAAATCAATGACGTGGTGCTCGAGGTGTGCTCAGACACATTGCAGCGGTACTTACTGCAGCACGATTCGCTCACCGATGAACCCCTGCTTGCCGTATGCCCGGTCTCTGTTCGTGTTGAGGAGGAGATGGGAACTCAAGGCAATATGGTCTCTGCGATCTTTGCCTCTCTTGCCACTGATCTGGACTCTGCCGAAGAAAGACTTGAGAGCATCCGTCAGAGCACCGAGGGTGCCAAGGAGGACCACAACGCTATTGGCGCTCGAACACTTACTGACTGGGCCGAGTGGGCTGCTCCTCGCACCTTTGGTTTGGCGGCACGTTTTTATAGTTCGATGAACTTGGCCAATTCGCATCGTCCGATTCATAACTTGGTGATTTCCAATGTGCCGGGCCCACCATTTCCCCTTTACCTAGCAGGGGCCGAGCTAGTGGCTGCCTACCCGATGGGACCGATCATGGATGGCGCCGGGCTGAATATCACGGTGCTCTCCTATCGAGACCATATCGACATTGGGTTCTTAGCAGATGCCGATTTGGTGCCCGATATTTGGGAAGTGGCGGCACAAGTTGAACCAGCCTTTGAAGCACTCAAACAAGTAGCGAGCAAGAACGACCCAACAATCACAAAGACGGCTGCCCCGGTGACTCAAACCTCTCAGGCGCCTTCAGTAGATCTTCGAAACGGCTCAACCTCTGATCAGCCAAGCAGTTAAGTCCGCCCTCGGGGCAGGGCTTCAGGCTCTCAGCTACCGAGACCCTGCAACATGTTCTAGTTTTGGGATGTGGCATACAACATTGCAGACCTTTTCGAACATACCGTTGATGTAGTCCCAGACCGGCTAGCGCTGATTGCGGGTGATAACCGTCTGACGTATCAGCAACTCGACGAACGCGCTAACGCCATGGGGCATTATCTTGCTTCCTGCGGGGTAGGCAAGGACGACCATGTTGGCATCTATGCACAGAACTCGGCCGAGTGGCTTCAGGCCATGTTGGGCTGTCTTAAAATCCGTGCTGTCCCCATCAATGTCAATTATCGGTACGTAGAAGATGAACTCTCATACCTGATCGGCAACGCCGAACTTGTGGCCTGCATCTTTGATCAGGAGTATGCCGACCGGCTCGGTGCTGTTGCAGCGCGATCACCCAAGCTCACAACGTTTGTTCACATTGAGGACTCCTCAGGTGCAGATGTCTCGG
>JBBDMQ010000066.1:0-6725 GCA_040878245.1 Microthrixaceae bacterium | reverse complement strand
AGGTAAGAACAATAAAAACAATCAATGCAACGACGAGTCCCTTCCAGACCGTCTCGGCTGATTGAGTCCGCCGCACGCGGCGGTGCCGCTGAGTTTGAGTTGGCAAGTTTTGGGCTGTTCTGTTGCGGTCTGATCTGGGCTGATTCATTAGAAGTCGAAGTAGATAAACGGGGCGACACCCTGCGGGCCAAGCAGGTTGATTGCCAAAAGAAAGACACCGACGCCAACAGCCATGACGATGGGAGGAAGCCGCGATGCACGGTACTCAAGGGCATCACCAATTCTGCGAGGTACGAACTGTCCGATCATGCCCACAAAGATTGCCAGTAAAACCACGGGTGTTACCAAAGTCCCAACCCCCCAGTTGGTTATCAAGCCCCAGAAGTATTCAAGCGCTCCAGTGATCGAGGTTGAGCGGAAGAAAATCCAGCCGACCACCACAAAGTGAAATACCAATAGCCGAGCCAGCCATGGGTTCATCGTTTCGGTGGATACAACAGTTGGAGTTGATCTCTGCATCACCTGCGTCTCATCAGGGTTGTCGAGCGGCTGCAATTCGCCCATTTCAGGGGGTGCTGACCGAGCCTCAACCTTCACTGCATGCCTGCGTTCAAGAACAAGGCCAAGGCCGTGATAAGCCCCCCAGATGATGAAGGTCCAGCTTGCGCCGTGCCAAAGACCGCCAAGCAGCATAGTGAGAAACAGGTTCCTGTACTCGCCATTTGGTCCACCCCGGTTGCCGCCCAGCGGAATGTAGAGATAGTCCCGGAGCCATCGGGACAGCGTCATATGCCAGCGCCGCCAAAAATCTTGAATACTTCGAGCCGAGTAAGGCTGATTGAAGTTGTCTGGGAACTTCACACCCATGAGCAATGCAATGCCAATAGCAATATCGGTGTACCCAGAGAAGTCTGCATAGATCTGAACTGCGTAGGCCCAGGCCCCAACTAATAGTTCCCAGTTTCTAAATTGACCGGGGGCCACAAACACCGGATCAACGATTGCGGTTGCCAAGAAGTTGGCGATGACCACCTTCTTGAACATGCCGCGGCAGATCAGGCGTACGGCACGCGTGACGTCTATGGATTGCCCGCTCGGTCGTTTATTGATCTGCGGAACAAACTCAGAGACCCGCACAATCGGGCCGGCAACAAGGTGCGGAAAGAACGAAAGAAATACTGCAAAATCAAGCAGACGAACAGTATTTTGATGCCCACGGAACACGTCCACGACATAGCTAATGGCACAAAAAGTAAAGAACGACACCCCAATAGGAAGCGCCACCTTAATCAGCATGGGGGTAGCGGCAAGGCCAATGGGCTCCAGCACAGTGAGCGCCGACTCCACGAAAAACCCGTAGTACTTAAAGAACCCTAAGACAACTAAATTGAGCCCAACAGCTAGCAGCATCCACCGCTTGCTACTTGCATCGGTCCGGGCTCGAAATACGGCGTGGGCAAGCAACCAGTTCCCGACCGTAGATGCGCCAAGAAGAAAGCAGAAGCGCCAATCGGCCCAGCCATAGAACACATAGCTCGCACCGAGAACAAACAGCTTCCAGTCTGTTGGCCGGTTATTGAGCTTCCAGCTGACCCCAAGCACAATGACGAAGAACAACGCGAACGTCATCGTTGGAAAGAGCACTTCGAGCGCCTCCTCAGCACAAGGTCAAATACAAGTCCCCCAGAGGAACCTTGCAGATCAACAGTCAATCCTACTGATCAACCTGATGGGCTGATACCAGCAGCAGATTCCGCATGAGGGTATGACAGAGACCAAGCGAGATTCGGGGCCGCTACAACCCAAAAATCCAAGAACCCCGACCTTTGGTCGGGGTTCTGATTCCGGTGGAGGTGATGAGAATCGAACTCACGACCTCTTCGATGCGACCGAAGCGCTCTAGCCAACTGAGCTACACCCCCGGGTAAGGAACCTTGAGGATAGCCGGGGAACGGCTCACTCAAGTAGCTAGCGTAGAGGCTTTAGTTTGCTACTCGACGAGGTGCAGGCCGTGGTCGACCAACAGTGGAGCTCTGCAGCGCGCTCGGAAGAGAGCTCGCTGGCACCAAACCATTGCGATGGCTGCTCGGCTGGGCTACTCCGGCCGACTGAGTGCTTTGGTTCAATAAGATCAAGTAGCCAACGAGGAGCGACGCTGAAAGGACGAAGGGAACCAGGAAGACGCTTCCGAAAGCAACGGTGCAGAGCAGCATCAACATTGCAACCGAAGCTAGAACCACAAGAACGTCTTGACGTCTGCGTCGAATGGCAGGTGAGACCTTCTTTGGAGGAGATCCGTCTAGCCCAGCAGTCTTGCGATCGCGAAGATCAATGACGTTGTTGGAACGCAGGCCAGTTGCAGAAGAACTGCTCGCTGTGCTCTTTTCAGAGTTTGTCCTGAGGGGTCGAGGCATGCCTGGCAGGTCTGCTCCGCGCCGATTACCTGAACGATCCAGAACCGAAAGCTGCTGATTGAATGAACTTATGGAGTCAGTTCGGCGACTCAGGGCAAGCTTCCGAAGAACCTCGGGCAGTAAGACGATCGCCCAAACGACTGCAAGGCCTAGAAAGATCAGTGTTGAGACATTCATAGAATGCTTCATTCCTTTTCTTGAACCGAAGGTTCTGGCGGGAACACCCGATTCAGCGAGAATCTCGAAACAACTCGTTGTTGATCGAGGTGTACTGAATATGGTGCTTAGTTTACGGTTTTGGGCACAATGTTACAAGTAGCTTACGGATTACAGAGGTGTAATTACCCATATTTCGTCAAAAGCCCTTGTTTTTACAGGTCTCTGCTGATTTGTTCAGCTGTATCTGACTGCCGCTGAAATGTTCCAGATCGGCCTCCGGTTTTCTCCCAGAGCGCAATTTCTCCTATCACCATCGAGCGATCGACTGACTTGCACATGTCATAAATCGTGAGGCAAGCAACCGAAACTGCTGTCAGGGCTTCCATCTCTACGCCGGTCCGGTCCACCGTCTCTACTTGGGCTTCGACCTCTATGAACTCGTCCTCAATGCGAAAGTTGATGAGTAGTGCGCCCATCAAAACTGGGTGGCATAACGGAATGAGATCAGAGGCTCGTTTCGCTGCTTGGATGCCAGCCACCCGAGCCACAGAGAGCACATCACCCTTGTTGATAGCACCACGAGCGACCAACGAGGTGGTCTCAGTGGTCATGCAGACACGGCCTCTTGCAATTGCTCGGCGATGTGTCGGCTCTTTAGGAGTCACGTCAACCATGCGTGCACGACCAAGTGGATCAAGATGGGTTAAACCCCTGTCAGACATGACTACATCCTAGGCGCCTGCCACTGCCGCCACATAGCTGATTGACCTTGTCCGCCCGCAACTCTGACTGCCCGAGATCAGCAGAGACCCTCTCGCTTTGCCACAGTTGACAAGAACTCGCGAAACTCCGGGCCAAGATCCTCACGCTTCAGCGCCAACTCGACGGTTGCCCGCAAGTAATCAATCTTCTTACCAATGTCGAAGCGCCCCTCGCTAAACACATACCCAAACACGGGACTTTTCCCAAGAAGCGCTGCTATTGCGTCGGTGAGTTGAATCTCTCCGCCGACGCCAGGCTGAACATCAGCGAGCAAGTCAAAGATCTCTGGCGTAAACAAATAGCGACCCATGACCGCCAAGTTCGATGGGGCATCGGCCGGGTCAGGCTTTTCAACAATCTCCGTGATCTCGCAAAGCGCCCCGTGGCAATCAGAAACACCTGCGCAGCCGTATGAAGAGATGGAATCTGGGTCAACTTCCATCAAGGCGACTACCGAAGCCTTGTGCTCATCAAAGCTTTTGATCATGTTGGTCAGGACCGTGGAATTTTCATCCATGATGTCATCGCCAAGCATGACTACGAAGGGCTCATTACCAACATGCTTTCTCGCAACGGAGACTGCATGGCCCAAACCAAGCGGTTCACCTTGGCGAACAAAGTGAATATCGGCAAGTTCAGCAAGCTCTACTACCTCGGCTAAATCACCCATCTTGCCCTTGGCCTTGAGCTGATACTCAAGTTCAAAGTTGCGGTCGAAGTGATCTTCCAGACTGCGCTTATTGCGACCTGTAATGATCAAGATGTCGTCGATTCCAGCCTTCACAGCCTCTTCGACAACATACTGAATAGCCGGGCGGTCTACTACAGGCAGCATCTCTTTCGGCTGCGCTTTAGTTGCTGGAAGAAATCTCGTTCCAAGTCCAGCTGCGGGAATCACTGCTTTAGTTACACGCCCCATGTAGTGCTCCGATGATGATTACGGCAGGTTGATATTTGCGCTCAATATTAATTTCCAGCGCCTTCTCAGATCTTTGGTGACTCCGAGAGGTTACAGAGGTCATGCTAACTCTGGAGATTTCAGATTCAACCAATCCTTTGGGGAAACATTGACAATTGCCTAGTGAGGGTTGGTCGATTGACGCCTTGAAGTACTGCGAATTCGGTACGCCCTGGATAAGATTGCTGGCTTGGGCAGACCAAATTGAATGCGCTCTTGGGTAGCTTGCTCTCTAGGCATTAACATTGAAGCTTCTCTGCCGAGAATGCCGGCGGCTGAATTGCTCACGGGTTCGCAACCCCAAAGATCAACCCCTAGGTGGAACTCTTCCGATGCCCGTTTATGAATACCGCTGCAAGAATTGTTCCCATCAATTCGATATCCAGCAATCCTTTTCGGAGGACTCCCTGACCGAGTGCCCCGAGTGCAAGCAGCCTGAACTCCGCAAAGTGTTTCAACCTGTTGGAATCACTTTCAAAGGCTCTGGATTTTATAAGAACGACAGCCGCTCTGGCTCGTCAAGCAGCAGCACCTCTGGCAATTCTGAGTCCAGCAGCTCTGGCTCAAGCAGTTCTGAGTCCAGCAGTTCTGAGTCCAGCAGTTCTGACTCAGGGTCTGGAAGCTCTGGCTCAAGTAGTTCTGACTCAAGCAGCTCCGGCTCCGCTGGCTCAGGTTCTGGAAGCTCTCACCCAAGCAGCTCCGGCTCTGGGAGCAGTTCAGGTGATAAACCTGTCTCATCAACACCATCTAAATCTACGTCAAGCGACTAGCTGATTTAGCTACGCATACCCTCCTCGACTGAGTGGGTACTGGCAAAAAAGGGAGACTAGTTATGAAGACTCCAGAGGACATGCCCGGCACAGGAATCGGTGCCGTGGGGTGGATGCGATCCGTAGTGATCGATGCCCATGAGCCACTGACCCTTGCCGCGTTTTGGTGCAAAGTCCTTGATGTGCAGATAGTCGAAAGCGAGGCCGACTGGGTGCAACTCAGCCCGGACCCCGGCGGCACATTTTTTGCCTTCCAGCCAAGTACTGCTCCACGACCAGACTCGCTAGTTTCGCGACCCGATATTGAGGTTACCGACATTGACTTTGCGAGAGATCGCATCATTGAACTCGGGGGCTCGTACGTGCGTACTATTCAAGAACTCAAAGGCGACCATCATTATGTGATGGCCGATCCAGAGGGCAACGAGCTCTGCCTAGTTCAACCCTTACCCCCCGAATTGGCTCGGCCACGATGGGGAGACCGCACCGTCTGATGGGGCAATTTGTCTCCTTCAGCGAAGATCAGGTAGCCCCGTTGTTTGGAGCTGTTCTGGGAGCACTCACCTGGGAAGGTGGTAGCCCAACAGAGTTACAGCTTGACTTACTTCAGTCCTTTCTTCACGCATTTGCATCTTCAACCCCGCTCATAATTCGCGAGTTGTCTCCGAGTAGCCCTGAGCAAGCGAAAGCTGAACTTCAAGAGGGCGACCTTGTGAAGAAGTGCGCAAGCCTTGTCACTGTGCTCGAACTCACTATGCACCCTCTGCCCGATGGCTTGGTCAAACACAGCGAAGAATTTCTGCGAACAATCGGCACCGAGCCCAAGTACCTCAATATTCTTCAAGATACGGCCGAGGAACACACTCTCCGACTGCATGCCGACCTAATGCGTAACTCTTGGTACACCGAAGAGACCATCAAAGGGGTGTTCAGCGGCAGGCTGTCGGAACTCTTGCGCTCAAAGCTTTCCTACTATTCGCTCGCAACAGACCATGAGCTTGCCTCAAAGTGGCGAGGCTTAAGGAACTGCCCTGAGGGCTCTTGGGGCCATGGGGTAGCCCGTTTTTACGACCAGCATGGCTTTGCGTTCCCGGGTGAGAAAAACGGTATCTACGAAGTCGGCGCCTTTCACGATTGGGTGCATGTACTAGCTGACTACGGCCCATCCCCAGAGGGCGAAATTGACGTCTTTGCTTTTATTGCAGCAACCATGCAAGACGAACGAGGGTTTATTCAATTTATCTTCACACTGGCTCTGTTTCAGAACGCAACAATCACCACGGTGGGTGGCAAGCACGTGAACATTGCCCGAGCCGACACTCTCTCTGAGCCAGGGGCTGTTGACCACCTAGTTGACGCGTTCTGGCGAGCTAAACAGTGCACCCAAGATGTAATGGGCGGGGTAGACCATTTTGCCCTTGCAGACATTCCCCTAGAGGAATTGCGACAGCAATGGGGAATTCCACCAAAGAGGTTCGAATCCCCTGGGGCATTCGAGGCGTTTTCATCATCCGTCTAACGAGTAGCGGAGGATCCAGATGACCGTTAAGTCACCGATCGTGAATGAGCGCAACTGTCAGTGAGCGCAACTGTTAGACAGCCGAACTCGGGTCCGAACTCGCTGCCTTCTTTGTTGCGCCCGCAGCTAACGCCACAGCCATT
>JBBDMQ010000065.1:0-6820 GCA_040878245.1 Microthrixaceae bacterium | reverse complement strand
CGTCTTGTCGTTGTACATGGTGTTGACCACAAAGTTTGCCTCGGATCCCATCTTGGGAACCCCCAGCATGACCAGAGTTCCTCCCCAATCCAGCAAGTCAGTCGATGTGCGAATCAGAGCTGTAGACCCAACACATTCAAAGACATAATCCACACCATTTGGACAGATCTCTTTGACTGCCTCAACCAAATCAAAGTCTGGCCCATCAGGACAGATAAAGTGAGTGGCCCCAAAGGCTTTGGCGAAAGCCTCTTTGCCGGGATTCGTATCTACAGCAATTATCGGCAGAGCATCAGAGAGCGCCGCACCTTGAATGGCGTTGAGTCCAATGCCGCCGACGCCAATCACCACCACTGATTCACCATGAGCCACCTTGGCCCTGTTAAACACAGCTCCAACGCCAGTCAATACTCCGCAGCCAATCAGTGAGGCAGCTGCAAGCGGCACTTCATCTGGGATTTTGACAGCCTGAGTTGCCTTCACCACTGTCTCTTCGCAAAACACCCCAAGATTGGCGAACTGGAACAACTTTTTGACATCCTCACCCTCGCCACGAGTGAAAGGCCGTGAGAGTTTTCCGAGCGATTGCCGGCAAAATGTTGGCTTACCTCGGTCACAGCTTCCGCATTGCCCGCAGTTGCCCAAAGTGGACAGCACCACATGGTCGCCGACAACAACGTTGGTCACGTCCGGTGCAATCTGAATAACCTCCCCGGCACCTTCATGGCCGAGTACCACAGGAGGCGGAAACATAATGGTTCCGTTCAGCACTGAGACATCGCTATGGCAGAGCCCAGCGGCATCGATGCGAACTCGAACCTCACCAGCACGAAGGTCACGAACCTTTACGTCAGTTTCAACTTTTGCTTCTGTGCCGTCCCATACAAGTGCCTTCATGAAGCTGACCGTAGCCGAGGCAAAGAACTGGTTTCATGTTGGGACAGCTGCGAGTAACGCAAACTGTCAGCCCGGCCAGACAATTGACTGCAATTCTGAATAAGCGTGGAGCCCAAAGCGCCCACCATCGCGACCAACTCCCGACTGCTTAAACCCACCAAAGGGAGCTTCGCCGTTGCGCTGCATTGTATTGATGCCGACGTTACCGGAGCGCAAACGCCTAGCAACGTTCCATGCGCGAGACGCGTCTTTAGAGAACACATAGCTATACAGGCCGTAATCACTATCGTTCGCAAGTGCAATGGCCTCTTCTTCATCGTCGAATGGAAGGACAACAACTACAGGGCCAAAGAGTTCTTCTCGGACTGGTGTCATGTGATTGGTGCAGTCCACTAAGAGCGTAGGAGCAACGTAAAAACCACGTTCCATATCTGGCCGGCTACCACCGGCGGCAAGAGTGGCACCCTCTGACACTCCGGCTGCGATGTAGCCCTCTATGCGATCTCGATGGGCAGCAGAAATCACAGGACCGACCACGGTGTCACGCTCGAGTGGGTCACCGAGTTTTAGGTGACCGATGGCCTGGGTTAATCCACCAACAAGGTGGTCATATACCGAGCGGTGAACTATGACGCGGGTAGGAGAGGTGCAGATCTGCCCTGAATGGAACGCCCACACTGAGGAAATCCCGCCAATTGCTGCCTTCAGATCTGCGTCTTCAAAGACAATGCAGGCACCTTTACCGCCGAGTTCCATCAGCTGACGTTTCATCTGAGCGCCGCAAACAGCTCCGATACGTTGACCAACTCCGGTTGAGCCTGTGAAAGAGACCATGTCAGTAAGTGGGTGCGCAACTACTGCTTCGGAGGGTGCGGTATCAAGGCCTGTCACCACGTTAATCACGCCAGGCGGGAACCCTGCCTGATTCATGAGCTCCACCATGCGGATCACTCCAAGCGGGTCCTGCGGAGCTGGCTTCACGACCACCGTGTTTCCCATCGCCAAAGCCGGGCCGATCTTTCCGGCCATGTTGGTCATGGGAAAGTTGTACGAGGTAATGCAGGTCACCACCCCAACGGCTGCTCGGTTGGCTACAGCAGAAATCAAGCCTCCCGGTGCCAAGGGGGTAGTTGCAGACACTGCTGGCTCTAGAGGAATCAGCGGCGAATCGAGTGCCCCTTGCGCATAGCGTCGCAGCCGTGCCGAGGCTTGGGGAAACTGCATGGTCTTTGCCACGCGCATAGTTGCACCGGTCTCTGCTTGGAGCACTGGAATAATTTCATCCCGGTGAGCATCGAGTAGGTCAGCGGCCCTGCTCAACAAAGCGGATCGCTCCTCAGGGGTCGTCCTTGACCAAGACTCAAAGGCCTCTGCGGCCGCTTCGACAGCAGCATTTGCTTGCTCAACCGATGCTTCGGGGGCAAGGCCAGCTACTTCCTCCGTAGCTGGGTTGATGATTTCATATGATCCAGCTGCGCCTTCTACCGACTCGCCGCCGATGGTGAGGCGGTACGTTGCTTCAGACATAAAGGTGCACTCCAAGCATTCTGATTGCTATTTCTCGGGAATGAGACGCGAAGAGTGATGCTAACTCCCGCAACAATGCCCTGTCAGATGAAACTGGAACAGGTTCTAGTTCCGAATGACAGGCAGTCACCCGAAGTGCAGGATTCCTAACAGCGAGGAGTTCCACAAAACTATGGCTATGTATAAACCCACCACCGTGACGACTGCCCGCTCGGCAAATTTCGACTCCACGGGAGAGACCAGCAATAAAATCCCGACTAACCCAGCGACAAGCGCCTTGACCCCAAGCGGAGCAGCAAGGCCCTGCATCAATCCAGCCATAAGTGGGTTGCCTTCAATGCCACCGCGATCAAGCACCGCCCGTGTCAACAACACATCACAGAGGTTCAGAATCACTATCGCTGCAGCAAGATACATTCGTCGAACTGGGATCTGCACCAATTCAATGGCCGGAAACATAGCCACCTCGCCGGAGCTAGAGCTTGCAACATTATCTTGAGGCCAGGAGCGAATCATCACCGACGCATCATCTCAGATCTCGGGAGCGTGTCAACGAGTCGAGCTAGGGCAAATATCTTCACAAGGGGTCATTCGAATCAGATAATTCCCGCACACTGCGGTGAGTAGACGCTCAGGAATACAAGTCCAGCATGGTCGTGAGCACAGAGTCCATTTGAGCTGAGTTCAGCAAAGATCCCCCGTCAAGCACCATGTTTTGGCCAGTAACGAAGCTCGCTCGGTCAGAGAGAAGAAACACAATAAGTTCCGCTACTTCCTCTGCCTGACCCAATCGGCCAAGGGGGGTACCAGCCTCTATTTTGGAACGAAGCTCTTCATCTTTGGCGAGTACCTCGTTCAGCGGAGTGCGAATAAAACCGGGCGAGACGCTGTTCACCCGAATCTGCGGAGCGAGTTCAAGAGCTGCTGCCTGTGACAGCGCTATCACCGCAGCTTTTGCCGCAGAGTAAGGCGCTTCACCCCGGGTTGGACGAATTCCCGACACGCTAGCCACGTTGACGATACTTCCCCCTCCGCTGACGCGCATAAGCGGCGCCGCCGAGCGCATTGCTGAGTATGTACCCGAAAAGTTGACAGCAAATATCAAGTCAATCTCAGCATCGGTGTAGCTCTCGAAACTCTTCAAGTTTCCGATGCCAGCATTGTTCACCAGACCGACCAAGCCGCCGAGGAGTTCTGCGCCTCTCTCAAGTTCATGGCCTAATTCGGCGCTGTTCGCCACGTTTGCGCACAGCGCTACACCGCCAATCTCCGCCGCAATCTCTTCAGCGGCTGAAGCGTTTCTATCGAGTACCCCAACTGCAATATCGGCAGCCGCCAATTGCCGACAAACCGCTGCGCCGATGCCTGAACCGCCGCCCGTCACAATAATCCCGCCAGTAGATGGGGGAACGACTTTCATACAGTTTCACCTGCTGACTCAATATCGCCGCTGATGATCACCGTGGGTTCTTCGGTAACGATGAACTCAATGGCACTCATATCTAAAAAGCGCTGCTCGTCTGGGGCTATCAACTCGGCATAGGCAGGTTCAGACATGAACCCCACAAAATCATCAATTGAGTTGAACCATTGAACGGCAACTCCATCAAGGCCCTCATTTCCAGACAGAGCGCCGTCCCGGTGACGAACATGCTGCTCATATCTCACAATGTGTCGAGCAAGTAGCGGCTCGTTCTTGATCAGGGGCCCATGATGATCACGCCAATGCGTCACAAACTCCTCAGTTGTCAACTCTGGATTTCGACGAAGTAGGGCGAAAAGCTTAACCATGTGTACTCCTCAGCAGTGCAATCATTTACGCAGAATAGGTTCTGGAATTTTGTCACAAATCAGGGCGAGTAGGTTGTTGTTATGTCCACACCTTCGAACAACCTTGCGCAGGTCCGGCAACTCCCACTCTTTGCAGAACTGACAGAGGAGGAACTTCTAGAGATTGATCGGCTGACCGATCAGGTGCACATTGAGCAAGGACGCACCATCATGCGCCAAGGTGACCTAGGCCAAGAGTTCGCCCTCATATTGTCTGGCGAGGCCGAGGTCGTCCGAGACGGCAAAACGGTAGCGAGGATCGGACCAGGAACATACTTTGGTGAAGTGGCACTTCTTGATGCAATCACTCGCTCAGCTTCTGTTATCGCAACTACAGACATGACCCTAGAGATAATTGATCGTCGCGGATTCAATACCCTGCTTGATGACATCCCGAGCCTTGCTCGGGCTTTGCTCAAAGGCCTAGCTCACCGCCTAGCTGAGCGCGAGGAAGAAAACGACCAACTTCGAGTTGAGCTAGCCGATAACCTTTAGGGGGTAAGTTTGCCGAAAAGTAGCCGGAAGAACTTCAGGACGCCTAGCACCCGTGGAGCAGAATGAGAACTATAGGAAACGTACTTTGGTTTATCCTCTGCGGAGTTTGGCTAGGTCTGGCTTATATTCTTGCCGGAATTGTTTCTTGTGTGACCATCATTGCAATTCCGTTTGGTATCCAATCGTTCAAGCTTGCGGGTTATGTCATGTGGCCCTTCGGCCGTGAGCCAGTTGAATCACCAGGGCATCGACTCTCAAAAGGTGTTTTCAACTTTATTTGGATCATTATCGGAGGAATCTGGTTAGCACTCACCCATTTTGTCTTTGGAGTACTGCTCTGTCTCACCATTTTGGGAATTCCATTTGGGATCAAGAACTTCTCGATGGCCAAGCTTGCGCTCTTTCCGTTTGACTACTCGGTGCAGCACAAGGGCGACCCGGGCCCAAATGAAGCTCCGCTGAGTTCTCAGGACTAACAAAAAAACTCCGCCCATATTGGGCGTTGCTAGCTGTTCAATCAAGGAGAATCTTATGCAAACTCTGAATCGGAATCTGCTCCTTACCGCCGCAATCTTGTTGCTGTGCAGCACTCTTGCTTTGTCATCTTGCAGCAAACAAGAAACCTCGAGTCTGGAATCAACGAGCACGACTCAAAATAAGGAAAGCGCCACCCCAACGAGCTACTCCGAAGCAGACCCCGTGCCCTCTTCCGATATGACCGAGATCTGGACAAGGATGGGTTTCACCAAAAAGCAGGCTGAGTGCTTAAGCGACAAGATGAAAGACCTGTCTCAGGAAATCGACCAAACTGACCCCGCTGGCGATTTGGCAAAAAACCAAGGCCTGATCCAAGGACTTTTGGAGGACTGCGATATTGACGAAGCGACTATGAATTCTTTGGGTGGTAGCTAGCTCGCTGACCTGCCTGAGCCGCCTGCCGCCCCATGGGCTACAGTTGAAGAGTTAGTTATACAAAAAATTTAACGCTTTTAGTTGAGGAAAGCCGGTCAAAATCCGGCGCTGTCCCGCAACCGTTGGCAGAAAGCGGACTCGGCGAGAGTTGCGCACATCTGTAAGTCGGAATGCTCAGCTTTCAGTGATGCTTCGAGACCGTCCGTCGCGGAAAACGGATGCCGGGGCCTGGTGCGTCCTTGCTCTGTGAGCGGCTTTCTAGGCATACGGTGCCTAGAGGAACCACAGCAATGAACTCCAGACTCAACTACTCACCACAAGTTCCCCTCACCCTCAGGCGGGCACTGAGTGCTGTGCTCGCCATCTTGGCGCTGTTGTTGGGCTCTGCAACGTTCCTAGGAACGCTGACATCACAGGCAGCTCCCCTACCCACAACAGCTCTTCAAGCAAACACAGCGCCCGAAGCGAACGCAGCGCTTGACTGGCTTGGATCTCAACTCGTAGCTAACGGCAACTCATTGCCGGGATTTGCTGTGGGAACGGCTCCTGCACAGCCCGATTGGGGCCTGACTGCAGATGCCCTGATTGGCTTTATTGCAGCGGGCAGAGCCGATGAACTCGTTCCTGATTTAGCCGTAGAAAATCTCTTTGCCAATCTCAGCGAATTCACCACCTATGAGCCAGAAATCGCCGGAGTGCGACTTGCAGGCCCAACTGCAAAACTGCTCTTGATTTCTGAGTCACTTGGACGTACTACTCAGCTTGAGCCAGGGCTCGCTCTGGAACAAGAACTGAGATCACTGATGATCTCCACTGGACCTTCTGCAGGGCGCTTTGCAGATCGAAACCCGAGCAGTTCGGACCCTGGGGCAGGAGATTCAAATAACGGTTTCGGCCAAGCGCTAGCCGTCTTAGCCCTCAGCCTGACCGAGTCCGGAATACCCCCCAAAGCAGTTGAGTATCTACTAGCTCAGCAATGCCCCGAGGGCGGGTTTCGGCTGATTTACTCGGCGACGCCGGGGTGCGTCAGTACTGCCCGTTCAGATACCGATAGTACGGCGATTGCCATTCAAGCTCTACTCGCCGCAGAGAGGACAACAGCAGTAGCTGCTGCGTTGAGCGATGCCACGAGTTGGCTGCTGTCGCAGCAAGACTCAAA
>JBBDMQ010000064.1:0-6826 GCA_040878245.1 Microthrixaceae bacterium | reverse complement strand
GGGTGTTGGTGCGGGTGCGGCTGTGGTATGTGCGGCGGTCATGCGGATTCCAGTCTTGTGACAGTAGAAAAAGGAGCGAGATAACCTTTGGGGTGCCTTTTGCCGATGATGGCCTCGATAGTGATGCCTTGAGCTCTCACCTTTTGGAGCAACTTGGGCGGTGGTGGGTTGATGTAGCCGTCGGTCAGAACGACTATTGAGCGAAGAAAAGGATTCAGGAGTGCGTCTTCGAACACGCAATTCATATCGGTGCCACCAGTGGTGGTGAGTTGCCCGCTTTGCAACTCAGCTAACGAGAGCGGCAGAACAATTGTTGAGAATTGAGAAGCAGTGGCAAATCCACTTGCAACAAATTTGGTGATCGGCCCGATAAGAAGCGGTAGCAAATTGTTCATCGAGCCTGACACGTCTAGGTAGACCTTGGCAGTGGCGGGCCACTCTGAGGATTGCCGCCGATGTTCAACCTCGTTGTTCCACAACACACTCCTGACCCCTAGGCGTGAGCGAGCCAGCCTTTGCCTGTCACGGGCTGCAGGTAGTGGAGAGGTCACTAGTGAACGCTCGGTCACGATTCGCTCAAGGCGGTGGCCACCAGCAGCGGGTCGGCAGGCCCGCCGCAAAACTGACTCGATCACACTGATATCTGATTTGTTGCTCTTTTGTTCAGTCAGACTCACGGGCTTTTTGTTGCCGCCAAGGTCTGCGGTTCCTAATGAGGAAGTCGGCCACCGCTCGGCAACATCTTGCAGCAGATCGCCTAACGGGCCGTCACTTATGCGCGAGTCGTTGATTGAATCACTCGAGTGATCGCCAAGTAAGACCACCGGATCCCAGGCTGATTCCTCGGGGAGTTCAGCGTGCTGCTCTGCGGCTTGATCTTCTTTGGCGCTCCCTCCCAACAAGTCCAGCAATTCGTTATAAGTCGGTTCAATAACCTTCACTTCGAAAGGTGGGTAGAGCCGTCTCAGCACCGATTCGGTTCTTGCCGGACCTGCTCCGCTGTAATCGGGGTTATGAGGCCAGCCTTGAGGCGGGCACAAAAGCCGGCTTGGGAACTGTTCGGTTGAGTTAATGACCTCAAAAAATCCGCGATACGCAGGGCCTGGAAACTGACGAGCTAGACCCGCATTGATGATTGCATCAAAGGCAATGTTATGGGCCTGAGTCAGCGTGGAATACAACCGGGTATGGCCCCTCAGCACATGCCACAACTCGTGCATCGTCAAAAGAAATAGGTGCTCGTCTGTCTTGCAGTACTGCTCAACAAAATGGGGGTTAATCAGTAACCGGGGAAAGAGCCCTGCAGTAATTGCGGCAGTGGCGACCTCGGTTGTTTCAGAAATTTCGGTCAGTCCGATGAGCTTTTCGAGTTCGAATGAGGCACCCGGCAGGCAGTTAACAAGCCGAAGCTTTAGGTCCTGACTGCTGGCAGTTGCGGTGCGGGAATCTGTGCGGGAATCGGTGTTGGAATCTGTGCGGGAATCGGTGCAGGAATCTGTGCGGGTGGTCATGGTTGCTCCTGTGTTTGTGCGATGGAAATAATGCGTGGGTCATCGGTGGACCAGATGGTGAGTGGCAGGTCTAAGTCAATGGTCAACAGTGGAAAGCCGGCATGTAAAAGGCCCTCGCGATTTCGGTGCAACACATTGGCGGTAAGTCGCCAGTCGGTGCACTCCACAAACTCAACCTTGCCCGCATCGGCCAAGTGATCTGCATCAGTGAGCAGCTCCCAATGGACTTGGTGTAACAGCACTGCTCCGCTCAGGTTCAGACCAAGCCAGTATTCCTCGCACACCTGTCGCATCTGATCGGTCAGTGTCCCGATTTTGTGCGAGGTATTGAAGGTCATCCACTTGTTGCGCGTTGGGGGTACCAGTACGCAGGTCGTGGTTTGTGAGGGCCTTCTCATGGTTGCACCTCGAATTCAACACACCAGAGAAGAAAGCGATCTCGCAGCTTGCGCCAACTGCCAGCAGCGACAAGGTCATCTGGTGTCACCCCACGAAGTAGTGCAGTAACAAGTTGTGCGTATTTATGAGTTTCATCGGCCGGGTCGAGATCGGGTAACTCAAGTTTGATCCACCCTTCAATTTCTCTGATTGCATCAAGTTCTGGCCCGGGACGCAACGCATGCTTATGCTCGGCGGGGGTCAGAATCGGGTTCGCATATTGGCTGATGTAGCCCCAAGCAGCAGCGGTGAGCGGTCGCTCAGCCAAGGTGCGACTAAAGATCACTGCCAGAGCGTTTCTATCTGCGATCAGTTCTTTCGAAGCAAACACTTGCGTTATAAGTTGAGCGAGCAGCGCATCATCAGCATCTCGTTGATAGGCGATCCTGACTCGGTTCAACGCATCTGGTTGTTCTAAGAGGTCACGTTTGAGATCGCCGTGTGCAAGTTCGGTTGCATCCCAGGCCTGTCGATGAGCCGCAACGATTGTGGCTAGCGAAGGGGGGCTACTTGTTGCACGCCCAGGCAATGCATGAAGCAGCGCTATCTCGGCACTCTTGGCGAGTTCGGCCCTGGTGGTGCCGAGCACCACACGAGCAGCGTGAACCGCACAGATCGCCGGCAAAAGCAGCCGACTTCGCCGTGGACTGAGAGCAACCTCGGATCGCTTCAGTTCGTCCACCAGAGTAACGATGTAATCGGCCAGGCGGTCGCCGAGTTCGCCGTCATTGGTTGCTGCTAGCGCTGCTGTTTGAGCAACGAGCTGCTCAAGGGGTAACTGCCCGCGACTCACAGCGGGTTCCTTGGCACCAGATCGAACCAATGCAAGGCGGTCCTTGCGCTTTAACTGCCCCCAGCCTGGCACCGGAACAATGAACCAAAACCGATCGACAAGGGCATCATCAAGTTCTTCTACACCGAGGTAGTTGTTCTTAGCCTCAAACGACCCGGGTGGGTTGATTGCCGCCCAACGATGGCGCAGGTGCGTGAGTTCCTCGCCGGCTATGCGCTTTTCATGCACCAAAGGAAACAGTTTGTTTTGTAGATCAATTCGACACCGGTTGATCTCATCGAAGAACACAAACTCGGCTTGCCAGATTGCCCCTGCAGCTCCGAGGTATTCAAGACCTCCCTGCTCGTCCGGCACTGGAATACCCACAAGGTCGTCGTAGTTGAGTAGCGATGCGTTGTAGTGGCGAAGTTCTAAGTTGAGCGCCTTCGCCACCTTCTCGGCGACCAAAGTTTTGGCGGTGCCATGTGACCCAATCAGCAGCAGCGGTGCTTCGAGCGCCAATGAGGCAAGTAGCACTGGATCAAGGTCGGCCCAGCCTTGGATCCCAAGGCGAGAACTAAACTTTTGAATCTTTGCAACGCTCACTCGTTTGGGAGCGCTTCGGGCTTTTTTAGGTTGTGCGGTCACGGCTGTACTCATTGGGTGGCCCTTTCAGGACCAACACCTTTGGCACTACAAATTCCACGAGAGGAAACGTTGGATTGATGACACTTTGTTGCCCTCTACTGAGGACCCCATCCCGGCGTGGAACCGGCAAGCACCTTGGGTGTCAGCCCAGGTTGCTGGGCCCGCCACGAAGGACGAGCCACTCTTGATGTGATCAAGATTGTATAGGAAAACTTGCTCATACTCAAGGGATTAAATGAGCAAAACGAGGCCTGCTGTGCCGTTCGTTTACCTCCCGATCTTTTCGACTTGGGAGCAGCGTTTAGTGGGCCGCCGCTATGGCAGAATTGCGTTGCATGACCGACTCTGTTTCGCCTTCGCAGCCACCCTCGGCATCTACACCTTCGGCACCGAGCCCCCAGGCTGCTGCCACGGATCGAACTGCAGAATGGCAGGCCATTCGCTTGCAGCACTTGCAGAACTCTCAAGATCGCCCTGCCTCTTCGGCTCGAGGTGTGCATCACGTTGCCTTGTTCTGCGCTGATCTCGTGACGACCATTGAGTTCTACCAAGGGCTGCTTGAGTTTCCGTTGACGGAGTTGTTTGAGAACCGCGATTACCCGGGTTCAACTCACTTCTTTTTTGATGTTGGCAATGGCAATGGGCTGGCGTTTTTTGATATGCCTGGACTGGATTTGGCCGAGTACTCCGAGGTGCTGGGCGGGCTTCATCATCTGGCCATCTCGGTTGAGCCAGAGAACTGGCGGCACCTCAAATCAAAACTCGACACCGCAGGTGTGAGCTATGCGCATATTGATGGGACCTCAATTTATTTCAAGGGACCCGATGGCGAGCGAATTGAACTGATCGCCGATCCTCTCGGAGAGATGTATGGATCAGCTGTCTTATAAGCAGCGGACTCTGTTGGCTCCGACGACTCGTCGGGCCCCTTTGGCCCCGACGGCGAGCTTGAGGCACTTGAGTCTGTTGACTTGGAACGGATGCATATGGACTTGATACAGACCCTTCGCTCTACTGGTGCTGTCCGAGAGTTTGAGGATCGCGCTGTGAGCCATGAGGTGATCGCCCGTGTGTTGGACACGGCTCGGTTTGCTCCGAACGGTGGCAACCAGCAGGCCTGGCGGGTGATTGTGGTTGAGGATTCGACAATCCGCGAAGGGATACGCGATCTGTATGTTCCGGGGTGGGTTGAGTATCTAGAGATGCGCGCCTCGGGTGTGCAACCTTGGGCCCCGATCGGTGATCGTGATGCCGAGTCTGAGGCGATTGCGCGGGCGGCCGATCGTGACACTTCCGAGCAGGCAATCGGCGAATTTGCGGCTCAGTTTGATTCTGTGCCGGCGATGCTGGTGGTCTTGGCTGACTTACGTCTTCTTGCTGCGGTGGACCGAGATCTTGACCGTTACTCAATAGTTGGGGGCGCTTCGATCTATCCGTTTGTGTGGAGCATCTTGTTGGCAGCGCATGCCGAAGGCCTTGGTGGGGTGATCACCACGATGGCTGTTGCCCGAGAGCCCGAGTTGCAAAATTTGTTGGGAGTGCCCGAAGAGTTTTGTGTTGCTGCTGTGCTTGCCCTGGGGTATCCGACTCGCCGCTCAACCCGGCTTTCTAGGAGCCCGGTTGAGTCATTTGCAACCATTGATACCTTCTCGGGAAATTTGCTGCCTGTTCCAAAGTGAACTCAATCCATTCCGGACTTGACCTCAGGTGTAGATAGCTGAGCCAGGTTGAAGGGCCAGATCACCGCAGCGCGCAAAGAAAAGATCTGATGGGTGGTTCGCAGAGTCTTCAGGCCCAAATCTATTGGAGGCTGAACATAGAAAAGTCTTTGTACCGCTAGCGGTATTTGCTGTCTTTGTTGGAGCGACGAGCTGTAGCGGTAAAAAGGATGAAGCGGTTGAAACTTCGCATCCTTCCACTGTTGAAGTGGGCTGCCTGTCTCCTTGATGCAGGGCGCAGGGCGCAGGGAGGGGTACTCGTAATGAAGCGTGGTTCGAGTGCGACTGATGTGTGGTCGTACCCGAATATTCTCGGTTCCTCAACGACACCTGATAACTCTGCCGGTATCTGTGGTGGAGAAATCCCCACCTGATGGTGCGCGAGGGGGGACTTGAACCCCCACGTCCTTACGGACACAGGAACCTGAATCCTGCGCGTCTGCCAATTCCGCCACTCGCGCGAGTGAAGAAGTGCAGATCGTAGCGCAGCTGAGTAGAGGAGTCCCAACAACGGTCTCAACCCTAGCTACTGTTATGCAATGGGTATCAACGGCTTTGAGAGCCGACTCGAGCGTGCAGTTGAGGGAACTTTCTCGCGCCTGTTCCGCACAGGGGTCAGCCCAGTTGAATTTGGCCGCAAGCTGGTCCGTGAAATGGACGGCGGACGCACCGTTGGCGTGGGTGGCAGAACCATCGTGCCCAACTCCTTCCGCTTTGCTCTTTCTGCCTCTGATTTTGAGCAGTTGGCTGACCTGCTCGGCACATTGAGACGAGAGCTTGCTGACGCTGCTCGGGAGCACGCTCGTGATGAGGGATACGGATTTGTTGGCCCAATAGAGATTGTGATTGAACAAGAGGGCTCCTCGCGTAGTGGGGTACTTACTTTGCATGCACGCTTTGCCGAGGGCGAGGGTGGGCTTCCACCGGGGTCATTGTTGCTACCCACTGGTGACCGAGTTCCCCTTGGCGAATATGTCGTGTCGGTGGGCCGGCAAAATGATTGCACCATTGTGCTGGGCGACCCGAACGTGAGTCGCAATCACGCCGAAGTACGTCCCTCGGGTGACGGGTTTGTGGTATCAGATCTGGGCTCTACAAACGGAACCAAAGTGAACGGAGTGCGAGTTGCCGAGCAGCAGTTGCGTGATGGTGACGAGGTCACCTTTGGCAACACGGTGATGCACTTCGAAGCGTCCTAGGCTCTTTGCAGATGTCGGAGCAGTTGCTCACCGTTCTCAAACTCTGCCTACTGGCTTTGTTGTACCTCTTTTTCCTTCGCGTGCTTCGCGCTGTCTGGACAGAGGTCAACCCGCCGCGAGTTGCAGCAACACCTGCTGCTGTGCCCGTTGGGGCTGCCTCAGTAAAGAAAGGCTCCGGCAGAAAGGCAAGTCCCTCTGCCAAAGCGAAAACCACCACAACCAAAGCATCCAAGTCTGCCAAGTCGGCGATGAACCGTCGTAAAGCACCCGTTGTGCCAACACGATTAGTGCTTGTTGAGCCAGCGGCACGCGCAGGCGCAGAGTATGCCTTGGGACCGGAACTCACTCTTGGTCGTGCGGCTGGCTGCTCGATTGTCTTAGATGAGCAGTACGTTTCTCAAGTGCATTCGCGCATCTTTATTCGTGATGGTTCTGTGTTTGCCGAGGACCTAGGCTCAACCAACGGAACCTGGGTGAATGGCAGTCGTGCCGTCGGGCAAATGCCCGCACGCTTAGGTGATCGCATACAGGTTGGCAATG
>JBBDMQ010000063.1:0-6846 GCA_040878245.1 Microthrixaceae bacterium | reverse complement strand
GAGACAGTTCGGTCCCTATCCTCTGCAGCCGTAGGTAAATTGATGAAAGCTATCCCTAGTACGAGAGGACCGGGATGGACGTAGCTCTAGTGTGCCAGTTGTCCTGCCAAGGGCATGGCTGGTTGGCTACCTACGGACGGGATAACCGCTGAAAGCATCTAAGCGGGAAGCCTCTTCCAAGATGAATTTACCCACAGGGTTAACCTGGTAAGGCCCGTGGCAGAACACCACGTTGATAGGCCGGAAGTGTAAGCGCAGTAATGCGTTCAGCTGACCGGTACTAATCGGCCGAGGGCTTGGGTTTCTACACAGTCGTTCGTGCTCGCAATGAAGTCCTTGAGTTGTCGCTGGACCCAGTCTCTGGGTCCGCCGCTCATTTGACAACTGATTTTGGTGGCCATAGCGGAGGGGTCACACCTGTTCCCATCCCGAACACAGAAGTTAAGCCCTCCAGCGCCGATGGTACTTGGGACGATTGTCCCTGGGAGAGTAGGACGCCGCCAGATTACTTTCGAAAGGGGAGACGCTTGCGTCTCCTCTTTTCGTGTTTTTGGGCCTGATCCCCACTGTCGTATGACACCTCGTTCACCTGCCGTTCAGAATGGTTCACCCAAGGTTTGTCTTGTTGGTGGTGATTACGACACCTTGCTCCGCCATACTTACGGGCTGTGACTACCATTGCCCCCGAGCCACTCACCCCCGAGGCTCTCAGCGACAAGAGCTCGATTCAGGAGCAGACTCCTCGGGCAATGTCGCGCACAGTTACTCGCGGCGATAAGATCTTTCGATCTATTTGTGCGGCGGCCGCAACAGTCAGCCTGTTCATTATCGGCGGGACTGCAATCTTCTTGGGCGTGAAGTCGATACCGGCCCTACAAGAAACAGGGTTGAAGAACTTCTTCACCACCAGCGTGTGGAACCCAACCGTCGGCGAATACGGCGTTCTAGGCCTGTTGATCGGAACGATCATCATTGCTTCAGTAGCGCTCGCAGTAGCAGTTCCGCTTGCTCTCGGCCTAGCGCTATTTATCAACGAGTATGCGCCTTCTAGAGTTCGCCGTTTCTTAACGTCTTCAGTCGACTTGCTAGCAGCGATGCCTAGCATCATCTTTGGTATGTGGGGGCTTTTTGCGCTGCAAGCACCCCTGTCGGGAGTAGCTGCATGGTTCAGCGTGCACCTCAGCGCGCTGCCTTTCTTTAGATTGTCCGAAGCCGATGCGCCACTCGTTCGATCAAGCTTTATTACTGGAGCTGTAGTTGCCTTGATGATTGTTCCTATCATCACCTCGGTCTCTCGTGATGTTATGGCTCAGTGTCCGCGCTCGCAGTGCGAAGCTGCTCTCGGTCTTGGCGGGTCACGCTGGGGGATGATCAAACAGGTGCTGTTGCCCTTCGGCCGTGCTGGGATAACTGGTGCAGTGCTATTGGGTTTTGGCCGGGCTTTAGGCGAAACAATCGCAGTTGCATTGTTGATCTCTTTTATCGTGCAGGCGAACCCGTTGATACTCGAACAGGGCGGTGGTTCCATAGCCTCGCTCATTGCTATCAAGTTCCCAGAGGCGCAGGAAATAGAGATTTCAGCTCTGATTGCGGCCGGATTGGCACTGTTTGCAATGACTCTGGTGGTCAACCTAGGGGCCGGCGCCATTGTGCGTCGGACACAGATTGCGGCATAGGGGTTGACGTCTAATGACCATGCTGACTGAACGTCCAAAGGGCACCGAAACAGAACAGGGTGATCCCCAGAACTTGGCAGATAGCTCTAGTGAAGCAGTAGCTGAGCAGGTACCTTTCCGGCCTCGGGTTCTGGTGAGTCGTGACCGCAAAGAATTGATGCTGTCGTTGTCTGCAGGTCTTACAGGTAGTGCTGTTATGTGCTTGGTCTTTGACTGGGCACACCCGCTGACTTACGCAATCTGGGCGCTACTGATATTTCTTACCGCAAGCTATCTTCTAGCCCGCGATTCTCAGAGCCCTGTAGTTGCGGCAGATCGTCTGGTAACTACCCTGGTATGGACGAGCGGCGGTATTGCCGTATCTGCGTTGGCCTGGATGCTCGTCTATGTCGCTGTTCAGGGATTTAAGGGGTTGCGTTTGGAGTTCCTGACCTCGGATCTGTCAAAGGTTGGCCCGCTAGATGACGGGGGCGGAGCACTTCACGCCATTATCGGAACGCTTGAACAGATGTTGATTGCCTCGGTCATCAGTATTCCGATTGCGATTCTTACCGCAGTGTATTTACACGAGATAAAGGGCCGGTTATCTGGAATTGTTCGCTTTGTTATTGATGCAATGAGTGGACTGCCCTCAATTGTTGCAGGTCTATTTATTTACACAATTTGGGTGCTTCGTGGTAACGGGCCATCTGGGCTAGCTGCAGGCCTAGCCCTAGCAATCCTCATGATTCCAACGGTAACTCGAATGGCAGAAGAGATGCTCAAGACCATTGATGATGGCCTTCGAGAGTCTGCACTGGCTCTAGGTGCACCGCAGTGGCGAAGTGTTCTTCAAGTAGTTCTCCCTACTGCCCGGTCGGGTCTGATTACTGCCTCAATTCTTGGAGTTGCACGAGCCGTGGGCGAGACAGCGCCAGTATTGCTCACTGCCTTCGGTAGTTCCTCGGTCAACCTCAATCCGTTTGTAGGACCACAGTCCGATCTGCCGTTGTTTATCTATCAACTTTTGCGCCAACCAAACGAAAATCAGATTGCCCGAGCATGGACTGGTGCACTGGTGCTGGTTTTGTTGGTGTTAGTGCTATTCGTCTTGGCTCGTGTAATTGGCGAGCGCGGGGCCCGAGTTAGAGGAGGGTCTAGATGACCACCATGTTCCCACCGAGCACCGCATCCGAGCCAGATGGAAACGGCGGCGCTGAGTCAGGAATAACCGCAGTCCTGTCAGAGGCAGTGCCTACTGTTGAAGCATCGGCTTCGACTTCTTCGCGACTTGATGCAACCGATGTCACTTGCTGGTTTGGCAAGCGCAAAGTGCTTGAACGATGCACGTTGTCTATGGAACCTGGTCAAGTGACTGCCTTGATCGGTCCCTCTGGCTGCGGCAAGTCGACATTCTTGCGTGCCCTCAACAGGATGCACGAGCTTGTTCCTTCTGCGGCAATAGCCGGAGAGATTGCATTGGACGGGGTTGATATTTACTCCGAGGCAATGAGCCCAACTGAAGTGCGCTCACGCATCGGCATGGTGTTTCAGAAACCAAACCCCTTTCCTGCAATGTCTATTGCAGACAATGTGTTGTCAGGCCTGAGCCTTTCTGGAATCTCGAATCCGGATCCGGATGCGCTTGTTGAACAGTGTCTTCGAAGAGCGGGCCTATGGGCCGAAGTTGCTGATCGACTGAATGAGGGCGGTATGTCGCTCTCGGGAGGCCAGCAGCAACGTCTGTGCATAGCCCGAGCGTTAGCAGTTCACCCTGACGTATTGCTGATGGATGAGCCATGTTCGGCGCTTGATCCTATTTCTACCCGGGTTATTGAACGTACGATTCGTGAACTCTGCGAAGAAATCACCATTGTGATCGTGACGCACAATATGCAACAAGCCCAACGAGTCAGCGACAATTGCGCGTTCTTTTTGGTTGAGTCACTACGCGAACCTGGCCGAATTGTAGAAGCTGGCCCAACCGAGCAGATCTTCTCCAATCCCTCTGACCCGAGAACCTATGACTATGTGACAGGTCAGTTCGGATGACTGAGGCTGGCTTGCGGGGTCCAATCTTGCGGGGTTCAAGCAAACCTCAAGTTGCTGGCAAAGCTGCAGTTCTGCTTTCGGCGATCCTCGTAGTCGGCGTTTTGTGTACTGGGGTTGCACGCGCTGATGGACCAACAGTGACCGGAACCGGATCCTCTTTCGCTGCGCTGGAAATTGAGCAGTGGAAGGGGGATGTGGCAAATAAGTATGACCTGACGATCAATTTTCAGGCCGGAGGTTCTACGCAGGGGCGCCTGAACTACCTGAACGGAACCGTAGATTTTGGCGCTAGTGATATTGAGTATCAAGGAGAGGAGCAGCGCTTGATTGATGCCTCTCCTCGTCGTGATTTCGTTTATGTGCCGGTATCTGCCGGGCCAGTTGCCTTGATGTTTAACGTGATAGGCACTGATGGTCGGAGAATTTCAGACCTCAACATCAGTAGGCGTGATGCATGCCGGATCTTTACTGAGCCAGAGATAAGTTGGAATGATCCATCTATTGCGGCTACGAATCCGGGTCTTCCACTCCCAGCTAAAAAGATTCGTCCTGTAGTCAGAAACGACGGAGCAGGGACGAGTTATGTAGTGAGCGAGTATTGTATTGCGGTAGCACCCGATGTCTGGAACGCATTTAGGCAGTACATCGCAGAGAGAAGGCCAGATCAGAACTCAGTGCCGCTGCGCGAGGGATTGCCAGTCTCTACTTGGCCCCAAGGAATCGGAAATAGCTCTGGTGCTACGGCCTCCTCTGGTGTCGCTCAAACTGTGCAGGGGTCTGCGGATACGGTCACCTATGTAGATGCTGCTCCCACCATTGTTGCTCCGATTGACGGCAACCCAGCTCCTGTGATGAGTATTCAAAACCCAGCGGGAGTATTTCAACGGCCAGTTCCCGCTGCCGCAACAGTGGCGTTGGCCTATGCAGCAGCGAGACCCAACGGAACCTTCCAGTTGAGTTACGACGGTGCAGATCCAAGGGCTTATTTTCCTTCGACCTACTCGTATGTGATTGCCCAGACTAACGGATTTGATCCTGCCAAAGGTCGAGTTTTAGGTGCATTCTTGAATTACGCAGTAACTGCGGGGCAGAAAAACGTCGAGGCTCTGGAGTACGCCAGACTCTCGGAGGTATTAGTCAATCTTGCGCTCGATAAGGTGCAACAAATTCCTGGAGCCCCGACCCGACCCACTGATCTTGGTGGCGCACCTCCGCCTCCAGATGTTCTCGCTGGTACTTCCGCCGGAGTGGGTAGCGGCGGGCTCGGGGGCGGCGCCGGTGCCGCTGGGGCGCCCGGGGCAGGCGGAGTGGCTGGTGCCGTGGCTGGTGCGGTGCTGACCCCAGAACAAGCTGCTGCTGCTGCAACCGCCGCTGCGGTAGCCGAGGCACAAAAGGCAGCTAACGAGGAAGCAGCCGCTGCCGACCTCGCTTCAGCAGAGGAAATCGCAGCCGGTCAGGGTGGGCCAGGTAATCGTGAAGTGCTTTTCACGTTGCTGCAAGGTGCTGCACTAGTTGGTCTTGGAGTGTTTCTATCGAAAGGCGTGAGAACCTCATGGCAAAAAACCTGAATCCTGCGAGCCCAACGAAACTGTTGCGCAGATCAGCGCTACTCGCAACAGCAGCATTGGCATTGGTCTGGGCCGTCGAGCCGTTTGTGGCACAAGCCCAAACATCAACTCCCGAGCCGGTTGAGTTTTTGATCTACAACACGCATGAGGCTTTGGCGCCCACATTGTCATGGGTCAATCTCATCAAGAGCAGCCCGCTCCAACCAGACATGAGTCAGATTGCTCGCGGTGATTCCCAGAGCAAATTCCAGCTCATTATCGGAGGTGCTGACGCAGTGGTCAGCGGCACGCCGTTCACCGCAGAAGAGTTAGCTGAATTGGAGAAGACTGGAAGGTCTGTCATTGCTGCGCCCGTTCAGGCAGTGGGGATGAGCATGCTGGCCTCTGGTCCGCAACCATATGGAATCGACCTATGTAGTTTCCAAGTGGTACCCGATCAGCCGGACCCCGATTTTAAAGAATGTCTCAAGGTTCGAGACTTTGAGGGGCCGTTGAGATTTACCTCTGAAGATATTGCCGATGTATTTCTTGAGTCGAGTCAGAACAATTGGCAAAACCAAGGGTTTTTAGATTTACTGAAGGAGCTTGTTCCAGTAGGTGAACTCAGTATGTTTTCTCCAGTTACGCCCGCCGCGACAGTGCTTCGAAGCGATGAAGGGATGGCTAATCTTTCAATCGGGCAGTACATCAAGGCAACGCAACCTCAAAAGTGGTCGGCAAAATTTGCCAGTCTGAGCCAGCCAGAGACTGCACCCAGCACCATTTGGCCCTTTTTTGCAGCACCCAAAAAGCCCAATATGCCTGATGCCGTTGGAGTTATTCGGCAGTGGAAGACTGCGTCAGCGGCGGTCGACGTTCCGGCTGAAAGTGGTGCCATGACATTGAGCACCCCGCTTGCTGCAAGCCAAGCAATTCAAGCCGAATCAGAGGAACCTCCATTCGATGGCAATGGTTTTGCCAATATCCAGACCGACCTGTACTTCGTGCAATTGCAAAATGGGGCCGGCGAGTGGCTGACTGCCACCCCCGAAAGCATCACCACTGCACTTGCAGCCAACACTGGCAACCCGTTGCCCGGACTCACCCAAGCTATTCCCGGTGCTTGGCCGTTGTCATGGGTGAACTCGTTATACGTGCCAGATTCCGGATTGACTGGGGATCAAGCAAATGCAATTGCAGCCATCATCCGTTGGCAGGCGACTGTTGGTCGTTCTCGGGCAGCTGAGCTACTTGATGGTCAACTACCAGCACCGTTAGCCATTCAGGCCCTCGACGCTGCTGATGAGGTCGTAAGGTCGAACTGTAAAGCCGCAGGATTATCGACTATCACCACTTCAGATCCATCTAAGTTTGCGCCGGCCGGCACTCTTTCAGATCTTGGCGAGATTGTTTGGTGCGCAACACCCGCAAGTAACTCAGTGATTGATTTACCTGTAGGCCCAACATCGACAGATCCAATCTCGGGGGCTGTACTCAGCTCTCGGGGAACCTTGGGATCTCTGACTGGCTCTGGTGCCGCGAGGTCATTAGATGCAATTGGGTCAGCTAGTGGCTCGACGACGAGTGGTACA
>JBBDMQ010000062.1:0-6858 GCA_040878245.1 Microthrixaceae bacterium | reverse complement strand
ATTGCAGCTACTGGTGCCGCTTGGCCAGTCCAGATCTCGAAGGCAATAGCCGCTTGGTGGATGAGCATTGAGAGCCCATTGGTCGCTCTGCATCCGTGCGATTGCGCTGCGAGCATCAACTGAGTCTGAGTTGGGTGATAGATCAAGTCTGCAACGATGCAGCTCTTTTGAAATTGTGCAGTATCGCATGGCATACCTTGAGCAGCCTTGGTCCCTGTCATGCCAACTGATGTGGCATTTACAACAAGATCCGCTCGAACGAGTTCATCAGCCTGGATAACGCTTCCCAAATGACCGGCTAACTTTGCAGCAATCTCAGCGGATTCGGGAGTCCTGTTCAATACCAGGACCTCTGCTGCTCCAGCCTGTTTCAGAGCAAGTATCACCGACCTCGCTGCGCCACCGGCACCTAGAACAGCACACACTCGTCCCGTCGGATCAAACTCAAACTCTGCTTGAAGCGCCGCTAAGAATCCCTCCCCATCAGTATTGTGTCCGATGAGTTGATTCGTTGAACGTGAAATGCAATTTACGGCTCCAAGACTGGTTGCAGTTTCAGTCACGATGTCGAGTGCTTCTATCACTGCAGCTTTATGGGGCATCGTGACGGAAAGTCCTTCGATACCAAGAGCGGTCATCCCAAGAACAGCAGCAGGAGCCAAACCTGCAAGAGTCGGGAAGGCAACACATACCCAGTCCAAACCAAGCTCGGCAAAGCCTGCATTGTGTATCAGTGGCGATAATGAGTGCGCCACAGGATCGCCAATAACACCCACGACTTGAGTTGACCCGCTCAGTGCATCGAGTGGTCGAGAGATCACTTCAAATCAACCTTCGGGTGTGACTCTGGGAGTAACCAACATGAGAGATGAATCGCAAACAGATGAGACCGCAGGCTAGCCACTAGAAAACCCCTCGAGCTTGTGCATCGTCCTTGGCCCGCAAAAACTCATTATAGGAATCAGTAAACAAATGCTCCGGCGGGTCGTTCGAAGTCAGTACGTAATACCTCCAAGTTCCAGCAGGCGGTTCAATCGCAGCCTCAAGAGATGCCTTGCCTGGAAGAGCGATCGGCGTTGGCGGAAGGCCCTTGACCTTTCGGGTGTTATAGGGGGACGGAGAAGCCAAATCGGATTTTGAGAGAGAGCCACTTGCACGCCCGAGACCGTAAAGAACGGAAGCATCAATGCCAAGAGTCTCGGAGTCATCAAGTCGGTTATTGATGACACGAGCGATCTTGCCCCGTTCATCTATCGGAGCACCAGTCTCTTTTTCAATGAGAGATGCGATCGTGACAAGTTCGTAGGCGGACCTTCCCTGCAAAGCCTGCGCTTTGTCATACCCGAGGCCGTCAAGTATTTTTTCCATCTGAGTTGCCATAGTTTGCAGAATCACTTGCGGGGTCGCCGACTCTTCGAATTCATAGGTATCCGGGAAAAGTAGACCTTCCCAACTTGTTACATCTTCAGGTTTGTAGGCCGAAATTACATTGCCGGAGTCCAAAGTTGTTTGGAGCTGCTCGGCGCTCACGGTTCCCATCTGATCGGCGATGGCAACTAGGGCGTCTTCGAGTCTCATGCCCTCAGTTACCCGAACAACCTTGGCTTGAACAGGCACTGGGCCCTCGTCGAGCACGGCAATGGCCTGATCAAAACTGGAATTAGTTCGGAACTCTACGTAGTCGCCAGCATTCCAAGGTCCAGCATTTTTCCAGCCTGCATAGTAGGTAAACATACGGGCATCAGAGATGACCTTGTTACTTGCAAGCAGACCAGAAATTGAGGCAGTAGTTGCACCCGATGGCACAACAAGTGAAGAAATCACTTGCCCCTGCTCTCCAGAAGGGCTGATCTTTCGAGAAGCCCACAACAATAAACTGCCGAGCATGATGCCAAGCACTAACAGGCTGATTCCACCGATAGCGAGCAATTTGCGGCCACCCTGAGCGGGTGGCGGCAGGAGGACATACTCGCCCTCTGCACTCTGCTTATTCGGTCGCTGCTGACTAGGACGCTGCTGACTCGGGCGCTGCTGACTCGGGCGCTGCTGACTCGGGCGCTGCTGACTCGGGCGCTGCTGACTCGGGAGTGACTCAGCTTCGGGTTTGCCCTCTACCTCAGCGGGTTTCGCTGCATCACTAGGCCGTTGTTTGCGCACAACGGGCCTCACTGTCGATGGATCAAATTCCTCTGGAGGGTTCACTCGTTGGGATCCTTATATTCCGTCTGGGTGACTTGTATCGGCACTTGCAACTGTCGGTGATCTAGCCACGCCTGAAGAATGATTGAAGCTGCAACCGAATCCACCATCTTACGACGCTCGACTGCACCTAGGTTCATCTCTTTCAGGTACTGATCGGCCGTTACCGTACTAAATCGCTCGTCATATGTTTCAACTGGAACATCGAGCAGCTTTCTGAGAAGTTTGATCTCGGCCAGCGCCTTTTTAGCGGCTGTACCGATTGAACCATCAAGCGAATACGGCAAGCCCACAACAACGCACTCAGCTTCTACTTCCTCAGCAAGCAAAGAAATTTTACGGTGATCGCCTTGACGGTCCTTACTTCGAATAATCACCTCATAGGGAACGGCTACGGTGCCCTCACTGTTGGAAATAGCAACACCGATTCGAACCGAACCTAGGTCAAGGCAAACTGCCCTCATAAGAACAGTGAGCGGACCTGATCAAGTGCCTCAGCGATGCGCTCAGGGTGACGACCGCCTGCCGCTGCTAGTTCAGCACCCTTACCTCCACCCCCACCCACCGTTACTACTGCCTGACCAATGAGTTCCCCTGCGTTCAGACCGCTGCCTGCAGAGACTGCTGCAACTATTGCAACCCCTTTTCCAGCCGGCGAAGCCGCAAGAACAACAGCAACAATCCCAGGTTTATCCCTGAGTGTTACAGCAAGGTCCCGTAACTCCTCACGAGTCTCAGAGGATACTTCCGCAATGATTACACCCTCTCGGGCAGATGCCAACAGGTCTTCTGACTGAGAACCAGCAACTCTCTTGTTTGCAGCTTTAAGTTCCTCACGCAGCGTTTTGATGTCAGCGAGACGTTTGCTAAGACCCTCAACGAGGCCATCAGCGGTTACACCAAGCAGTTCCGAGGCATCGTGTAGAACTCGATCCTGCGTTCGGGCCCGACTCAAGGCACCGAACCCGGTCACCGCTTCGAGTCGTCGCACTCCCGAGCCGATGGAACCTTCAGAAGTGATCTTAATCAGCCCGATACTTCCCAATGCAGCTACGTGGGTTCCACCGCATAGTTCTACGCTCTGATCGCCGGCCTGGAGCACGCGCACACGCTCTCCGTACTTATCGCCAAAGAACGCCAACGCTCCGAGCTCAAGTGCCTCATCCATACTTGTTTCGAAGTGCCGGACGGCGCCATTGGAAAGCACTTGGCTGTTGGCGAGCAACTCAACACGCTCAAGTTCCTCTGCAGTCACTGCACCATGATGGGCAAAGTCAAACCTCAGGCGATCCGCATCTACCGAAGATCCCTGCTGCTTGACCTGCGGCCCAAGAACTTCCCTAAGTGCCCAGTGCAACAAGTGAGTGGCTGTGTGGTTGCGCCGAATTGCAGATCGGCGATTGTCGTCAATCTCAGCCAGTATTTGTTGCCCAACTAGAACTTCTCCGTTCAGGATCTCTACCTGATGCCGCTGAAGCACTCCGGGAATTGCATAGGTTGTGCCGACAACTCTGAGCGAGGCCGTTGTGGAAGTCATGGTTCCAGTGTCCCCAACTTGACCACCCGACTCGGCATAGAACGGGCTTCGATCTAGGTAGACCGAATCGCCGATCACGCCAACCACAGTCGCATGGGTGGCCACTTCATCTCTACCTGTAAAGACTGTCGGTCCTGAGCTCGCAAGCAATGATCGTTCAGCCTCGGCCTGTTCGCCGGTCGCTACCCCAGTCTTTTTTCCCGCAGCGCGGGAACGCTCGCGCTGCTCGCTCATCGCTACGTCAAACCCAGGAAGATCGACAGCAAGCCCTTGCAGCTCGGCCATTTCCTTTGTCACCTCAAGGGGAAACCCAAAGGTATCGTGAAGCTCGAAAGCCACTCGCCCGTCTAGCAACTCCCCCGCTGCGACTGAAGCGAGTTCGGTATCGAGTAAAACCGAGCCTCTCGCCAATGTCTGTCGAAAGTTGGATTCCTCTCGGCTGATCATCTCTGTGATCGCTTCCTCTTGTGCGGTCAGCTCGGGGTAAGCCTCCCCCATAATTTCCACACAGCGCTTGACCAACGGAGGCATCACCAGTTCCTGAACACCCAACATGTAACCGAATCTCACAGCCCTGCGAATGATACGTCTGAGCACGTAGCCGCGATCCTCGTTTGAGGGGATAACACCATCAGCCACCAAAAAAGCAGCCGTCCGGGTGTGGTCAGCGAGTAAGCGAAGGGCGATGTCAGTGATCTCAGACTCGCCGATGTGATGCGATGTGACCGACTCCGCTTGTTGCACTAACCCAGCCAACACATCAGCGGTATACAAAGATGGGCTTCCTTGAAGGACTGCCAAAATTCGTTCCATACCAGCACCGGTATCGACGTTACGCGTAGGTAAGTCAGAAAGCTCACCCGACTCCCCCCTGAAGTATTGAGTAAATACCAGGTTCCAGATCTCTACGTAACGGTGCTCTGCAAGAGCATTTGCTGGCCCACCCTCGGGTCCATGATCCGCCCCGAAGTCAAAGAAGATCTCTGTTGAAGGGCCACAAGGTCCAGATTCCCCCATTTCCCAAAAATTGTCTTTATCTAATCGTTGGATTCTTTCAGGGGGTATACCAACTATCTCGGTCCAGATACTCTCGGCCTCGTCGTCGGTTACATGGCAGGTCACCCACAGATGATCTCCATCGATACCAAGTACCTCAGTCACAAACTCCCAGGCCCACGGAATTGCCTCTGCCTTGAAATAATCGCCGAAACTAAAGTTGCCCAACATCTCAAAGAATGACAGATGTCGAGGAGAGCGACCGATTGCCTCTAGGTCGTTGTGCTTCCCTCCGGCTCGCACACATTTCTGAATGGAAACTGCCCGTGGAGGCGAGTAAGGAGCTGGCTCCTCACCCAAGAAGTAAGGAACAAAGGGCATCATTCCCGAGTTGGTAAACATTGGTGCGGATGGATGCGTTGGGATCAGGCTGCCTGACCGAACAGATGTATGAGACCGTTCCGCAAAGAACTCAGTCCACACCTGCCGAAGTTGATTCGCATTGAGTTGATTTGGCAGGGAGGAAGACATGACTGCTCCACACTATCTGTGCGGCAGGTTCCTTAAACAGTCAACGCCTTTGGCGAGTCTGGTTCACCCGAACAGAAGAGATGTCTATGACGCCTGGCGGAAACTCTGGGGAAGGTGAATCGTGATAGCGAGCTCTTAATTCGGACTCACGGTCGCGCATGGCAGACCGACCCTCGATCGCAGCATCGAGAAGATGTTTTCCAACCGAAACTGCACGCTTCTGAGCCTGCACTGCAAGATGTTCTGGCTGTAGCGACTCAAGTCGAGATTTCACTTGGCGCTCAACCCATACTGTCCCCGAAGCTCCCGCAGCAACACCCACGCTTAACCAAAAAAGACGTTTCATCGGTCATGACCCCCAGAACTGGGCGAGGAATTGAGCGGGCTCGACACTTTGTCGAACTTTACTTTTCTCATTTTTGCGTTCTTGGTTGTTGCAGCGTTTTTATTACGGAGCCGAGATGCCGCTTTTCGGGTCCCCGAAGCAAGTGCAACACTACGAATGACCGGTGAGGTAAGGGCTCGATATGTTGCGTCGGTTGCCGAATCAACTCGGTCTCCTATTGCAGCCGCTACCGCTAAAAGATCATCAATGCGATCGACCTCGGAACTTGCCTGCTCGGTAGCTTCTCGAAGTTCTTGAACAGCCTCTACGGCCTGCGAAACGAACAGCTCAGTCGCAGCGTGTAGTGATTTCACCGCCCGAAGCGCCTGCCCAACAAGCACTGCTACTGCCGCAGCTAAAAGCAACGCCAACACAGCGCAAACAACACTAAGCAGGTCAAGAGCAGTCATCATTCACTAGTCTCGCCGCTCTTGGCTTCTGGTGGGGGGATGTCTCTGCGCCGCTCATGCCACTGCTCGGCTAGCCTTTTTTCAGCGCCCTGAACTGTTGGTGAATAATACCTAGCAGCTCTCAACTCTTCTGGAAGATACTGCTGTTGCACCCAGGCTGTTGAACTGTCGTGCGGAGACTGGTACTCGCTGCCATGACCCAACTTCTGAGCGGATACATAGTGGCCGTCTCTGAGATGGGCCGGCACCTCTCCAATAACGCGAGTTCCAATGTCTACGGAGGCGGCCGTAATTCCGGCATAGGCCGAGTTTGACTTGGGTGCGAGGCAAAGGTGCACAGTTGCGTGAGCCAAGTTGATTCTTGCCTCAGGTAACCCAACAAATTCAACCGCCTGAGCGGCAGCAGTTGCCACAAGAAGGGCAAGGGGATCTGCCAGTCCAATGTCTTCAGATGCTGCGATAACAAGCCTGCGGGCAATAAACCTGGCATCCTCACCTGCCGCCAGCATCCGTGCCAAATAATGCAACGCCGCATCTGGGTCTGAGCCCCGAATCGACTTAATAAACGCAGAGACAACGTCGTAGTGATCATCAAGGCCGTAGCGTACGACTGAGGCACCGAGAGCGCCCTCGGCGTCTTGAAGAGAAATACGCAAATCTCCCTCCTGATTTCGAGTTGCCGATAGTGCAAGAGCGACTTCCAGACTGGTCAAGAGATGCCTGCCGTCTCCACCAGATCGGTCAACGAGATGAGAAAGCGCATCATCATCTACCCCAGCTTGCTCCTGTTGAAGTGCTCG
>JBBDMQ010000061.1:0-6996 GCA_040878245.1 Microthrixaceae bacterium | reverse complement strand
GATGCCTCGACCTGATCCAGTGATGATAACTACACGACCCTCGCAAATACCCATGCCTAGAATCTGTCACCACTGCCGCAGGAGATACAAACTGCGGTGGGGCAGAGTTTTCCTGCGAAGTGCCACGCAGTGGCCAAAAACACTAATAAGGTGGAGTTCCCCTGTTCCCTCGCTCTCCTGAAACAAGGTGATTTGCGAATGATGATTCTCTTAACTGCTGTAGTCCTTGTGGTGAGCGGCGTCTTTATTGGTGCAACTTGGGGAGTTCATGTTGGGCGCAACGAAGGTCTCGCTTCTGCACGGACAGTCACTCAAGAGCATTGGGTAGACATGCTCGAGGTGTCGGTAAATCTTCAACGATCCAGACTTGGCCAAGATAACCCGACACCGCCAGTCATCTAGCCTAGAAACTCACCGAATCTTCAGGGAGTTCCATGCGCTTTGGCGTGACCATATTTGCCACAGATCAATCCATGGGCGTTGCAGAACTAGCTCGTGAAGCAGAGGCTGCCGGTTTTGAATCCATCTGGATTCCCGAACATACCCATATTCCAGTATCTCGTCGAACCCCTCCGCCCACGGGTAGCGCAGTTCTCGACGAGGAATACAAACGATCGGTCGACCCACTCATTTCTCTAGCTGCCGCTGCTGCCGTGACGACCAAAATCCGACTCGGAACTGGGGTGATGTTGCCTGCGCAGCATGAAGTCCTTGTCACAGCCAAGCAAATAGCCACCCTGCAGAACCTGTCTGCGGGTCGCTTCGAGTTTGGGGTTGGCTTTGGGTGGAACGAAGACGAAATGGCCGATCACGGCGTCTCCTACTCAACGCGACGAGCCCACTCGAAAGAACACGTCATGGCTATGCAGGAACTCTGGAATAACGATGTCGCTTCATTCGACGGTGAGTTCGTCAGCTTTCCAGACACCTGGTCTTGGCCAAAACCAACGGTGCCAGTTCCCGTACTTATTGGCGGGGGTGCGGGGCCAAAGATGTTTGCGCACATAGCCGAATACGGTGACGGTTGGATTCCGATTGGAGGAGCCGGTCTGAAGGAAGCGCTTCCAGAGTTTTATGCCGCTGTTGAGGCTGCCGGTCGCGACCCCCAAAGCATGCGGGTGATTCCATTTGGCTCGAACCCTACCGCTGAGAAGCTGAACTATTTTGCCTCAATCGGAGTTTCCGAATGTGTGTTTCGTCTTCCCTCGGCACCGAAGACAGAAGTCATGAAGACTCTTGAGCAGCAGGCAGTCCTGATTCAAAACTGGATAGACGTCTAGAATTAAAGCTCCATCAACCTCAGTCAATTCGCACAGAACAAGGAACCCCATGGGAAATATTCCGAGCAAGAAAGAGCTTCGCAAAGGGCCTGACGACCATGGGTTTCAGGTAAATACCCGTCACGTAGTTGGAGGCATCATTGCCTTTGCGCTCGTGGTATTCATTGCTGGCAATAGCCAGGATACGAAAGTTCAGTTCCTGTTCGTGAGCGCAACCATGCCGCTGTGGATTGTCTTAGCAGGTACTGCACTTGTTGGCGCCGCCATTGGAGCGCTGCTGACTCAACGCCGGCAGCGTCGCAAAAGCGGCCGCGCCTAGTCGCTCAGACCGCAGGAGCTAGGCGCTCGGCGGCATCCAATGTCCTGAATTAACTGGCAATGCAGCCCCGGTCACACAAGAGGCCAGAGGCGAGGCAAAGAACACCACAGCGCCAGCAATCTCTGAGGAATGTGGCAAGTAGCCAAGCGCTGTTTCTGCTGCTCGCTCATCGTAAATATCTTGCCAAGTAGCACCACCGCCACGAGCCTCAGCTTGCCATTCAAAATACATCTTCACGCTGTCACCCCAGATATAACCGGGGTGAACGGCATTGACGCGAATTCCATATACGCCCAGTTCCTGAGCAAGAGTTTTGGTCACTGCGCCGAGCGCAGCTTTAGAGCCTGCATAGGACCCTGCCTGAGCCTCGATATGGTGCACCGACATTGTGTTGATCATAATTATTCGGGCATCTGTAGTTCGGGCCGAAGCCGTCTTGAGGAGCGGCAACATCGCTTGGGTGAGTTGCAAGGTACCGAAGTAGTTAATGTCAACTGGCCGCCGCCACCGCTGCAGATCTGCATCTTCAAACCTGACGTGCTCTCCGCCATGAAAGGCAGAGTTGATCAAGATGTCAACGCCTGAGCGGTCGCCACCAAGCTGCTGAACAGCAACTTCAGCCTCCTCTGCGATCCTCAAGCATTCCTCTACTTTCGCAATGTTTCCGTAAACTCCAAAAGCGCGGCGACCAAGGGACTCGACCTCAGCAAGAACGCCTGGCACCACCTTCTCTGAGCGGGCAACCAAAATAACGTCTGCACCTTCTCGAGCTAACGCAAGCGAAATATCTCGACCCATACCGGGGCCGATTCCCGTGACAAGTGCTGTTTTTCCTTCAAGCATCATCTACATCACACTCTCTTTGCTTGTTGTATTGCTCACGACCTCTTGGACTTCGTCAGCCTCACGACCTCTTGGACTTCGTCAGCCTCACGACCTCTTGGACTTCGTCCAAGGCACATCTCGGTCTACTGCGGGCTCTCTGGGAAGGCCAAGAGCCTGTTCCCCGAGGTTGTTTCGGTGGACCTCCTCGGTACCACCGCCGATCCGCGATGCAAACTGGTTTAGGCATTGATACTGCCAAAATCCTTCGCCCTCAGCATCCTGCCAAAGCATGCCTTCAGGTCCTTGTAACTCGACGGCTAGGTTGACGCGGTGCGCTAACGAACGAGTGAAAAAATTCTTTAGCAGCGACCCATGCAAGGCCAGTTCCCGACGGCCAGTCATGACCGCAGTCTGGGTTCTCCAACCCATCCACTTGAGTAACTGTTCATTCGTCCAGACCTTGGCCAATTCTTGTCGTAGAACTAGGTCTTCGTTGCGGCCAACTCGTTGAGCGGTAGATAGAACCGCTGCAAAGTTGGTGGCCTGACCAGCACCCGAAATCATCGAGCTTTCGCTGCGAAGCGTGGTGCGAGCGACCTTCCAACCATCACCGACCTGGCCAACCTGATTCGCCACAGGTATCCGAAGGTCAGAGAAAAATACCTCGTTGAAATGGGCCACGCCTTGAGCTTGAATCAGGGGCCGAACCTCAATACCCGCCGAACGCATATCCACAATGAAATACGTCAACCCTTCGTGCTTTGGTAGCTCAGGGTCGGTACGTGCGATCAGGATGCCAAAATGGGCGTGCTGAGCGCTCGAGGTCCACACTTTTTGCCCGTTCACTACCCATTGATCGCCGTCAAGCACAGCCCGAGTTGCCAACGCCGCAAGGTCCGACCCCGCACCGGGCTCTGAAAAGAGCTGACACCAGGACTCCTCTCCCGACAGCAACGGAGCCAAGTAACGCTGCTGCTGCTCGGGCGACCCGTGCTGCATCAGAGTTGGTCCAACAAGTGCCTGAGCTGCAGTCAAAAATCCAGAGGTTGCGTCGTACTTTGCGAGTTCCTGACCAAAAATAATCTGCTGTCCTGCTCCGAGTCCCCGCCCTCCAAATTGGGCAGGCCAAGTAAGGCCTGCCCACCCTGAATCAAAGAGCAATTTCTGCCAAGCATGGCAGCGGCGGCGATAATCCTCGGCCAAGGCTGGGTCACTTGCTGCACCGTTGCGAGACCAGTCACGATCATCACCGTGCCGGAGTTCAGCATGTTCATCAAGGAAGGAGCGAACTTCCTTTCGGAAGGCTGCTAGTTCTTTTGAGTCTTGGAAATCCACCTACTCAGAGTACGTCAGAAAACTGGAACAGGTTCCAGTTCAACTCTGCCCGGCTACCGATCAGGACAGATCGAGTGACTACAGATGCTGCGGCGTTGCCTAGACGGGATGCTGCGGCGGTGCCTGCTGTGGTGGTTGCCCGATCACGGCAATGGCCACACCGAGAAGCCTCGCTCGGTCTGCAATTTCTTCAACCGGGTCAATTGCTCGGCCAATTTCATTGAAGAGCCATCGAGCAACCCAGCGACGCATGACTACAACGCGTTGAGTTGAGCAGACCTGTCCGGTTGTGTTGTTTCGCAACTGAGTTCCCGAGGAAGCAATCCAGCGAGCAAGTTGCTTCCCGGCATCAATACCCTCTCCCGCAAGTCCAGAATCAGTGGTCTCGGAATCACCGGTTGAATCAAGCTGGAGTACTGCTACATCTGCTCCGTCAATCCACATCTGCGCCAGACACTGGTCTAAGAAACCAAGAGAATCACTGTGAGCTGAAAGAAGCACAACAAATTCGTGCTCCGAACTTTCGACCGCTCGCGCAATACCAAGCAATTGCCCTCCAGGCGCTGCAGGAAGTATCTGATGAGCAACGTCTGATCGCTGTAAGCACCCTGCGCTGCCGGTCGCAAAGGAGGCATTGTGAGAATCAAATGCAAAGAATCCCAGCCGGGCACCCGTAGCCTGCCAAGCGCTTGCATCACTCAGCAGCGAATCATTTATTGGACCCGTTCCAGTCAGAATGACTGACGTACTTGGACGCACAGCAGTGGCGCGCTGCAACAATGTGCTGACACGTACTGACTGTGCGTTACGAATCAGAATCCGAGTGACCGAGGGGTCACTCACTTCTGCTGCTGGGAGGAGGGGTTCGAGGGTAGACATGTTTTTGTTGTTGTTCGGCAACTGAAGAACTCGTTGCTTCATGACTATCGACGGATGCTGCTCGCACCTAAATATTTCTTTCGGAGGCAGGGCAATCTGCGCTGAAAGCCGAACTGCAACTAATGTCGACACTCTTATTCGTTCACCCCGCACAACCACTGGAAACTCCATGCCCGCACCGCTCTTTATTGTTGGAACTGCTCGGAGCGGCACAAGTTGGGCGTTCGACTTGATTGCATCTCACCCAGACATGTCGATGGGCTTTGAATCGAAGCTGCCACTCGAGGGGTACGAGTTGTATAAACAGTTCGGGCTGATTAGCAGTCAGGTTGATCTGCAACAACTATTCCGGCAGCTACAAGAACAAATCAAAGACCCCATGAACACCGAGTTATACGGGCTTCTGACTAAGCCTGAGGTTCTTGAAGCAGCATGGTCAGCCTTTCAGGACAACCCCGGCTGGGCTGCTATTTGTGAGGCCATTTTTTGCTCCCTCAAAACCACCACTCACTGGGGAAACAAAACACTCAGAATAGAAACCACTCCGGCACTTCTTGAGCTCTGGCCAGACTGCAAATTTATTGTTCTCACCAGAGATCCACGAGCCGTAGTCGCATCTCAAGAGGTCAAGTTTGATACCTCAGTTGCATACAGCGCCACCTATTGGCTTACCCATGCTGATTGGGTGCTGAGTCGAATCACGAACGACTCGAGATATTTCGTAGTAGATCTCACAGCGATGGCAACCGATCCTCGCCCAACGCTTGAGTGGGCATTCACTCAGACTGGGCTATCTCACGAGCCAACCGAACAACTCATCGCCGATCACCCAGGTGACCCGGCTCGACTCGAAAAGTGGCACACCACGCTGTCTGCTGACAGGCAACGCAAAGTCGAGGAGTATTGCTTTGCTCCGATGGCCCGTCTTGGCTACCAACCCGAGCTTGCTACGAAACATCGAGAGATAAATAAGCTGCATCGGCTATGGCTGGTTGCGAGCTTTCACGGACACGATTTATTGCAAGATCCCGGGGGAATTCGTCGTAAGCAGGTTTTCAAACGCCTAGGAGCAGTGCTGGGAAACAAATAGCCCCGGCTGAAAAACAAATAGCCCCGGCCAGCAAAATGCATTCAGCCAGTTAGAGTCGCTCGATAATCGTCACGTTGGCCTGACCGCCACCCTCGCACATGGTTTGCAGGCCATAGCGACCGCCGGTGCGCTCAAGTTCGTTCAACAAGGTAGTCATAAGACGGGCGCCAGTAGCTCCAAGAGGGTGTCCAAGTGCTATTGCGCCTCCGTTGACGTTTACCTTTGCCAGATCAACATCAAGCTCTTTTGCCCATGCCAACACAACTGGCGCAAAGGCCTCATTAATCTCAACGAGGTCAATATCATCCATGGTCATACCAGCTTTGTTGAGCGCATATCGCGTTGCAGGGATGGGTGCAGAGAGCATCCGAATTGGGTCTTCACCACGCACCGATAAGTGGTGGATTCTTGCTCTCGGAGTGAGGCCAAATTGCTCCACAGCGCGTTCCGAGGCTACGAGCATGGCTGCGGCACCGTCAGAGATCTGAGAGGCAAGCGCTGCAGTAATGCGACCGCCTTCAGTGAGTGGATGTAAGGACCGAATCTTCTCTAGGTTCGGCTCACGCGGGCCCTCGTCTTGTGTGACTTGCCCAAAGGGTGTGATCTGCGAATCAAATCGGCCCTCGGCGCGGGCAAGAATCGCTCGTTCGTGGGATTGCACGGCAAAAGCTTCCATCTGCTCTCGAGTGATCTCGAAGTCTCGTGCAATCATTTCCGCTCCATAAAACTGGTCTACTGGCAGGTCGCCATATCGCTTGACCCAACCTTCTGAACCAGAAAATGGGTCCTCAAAACCAAACTCTTGACCGACGAGCATTGCCGAGGAAATAGGAATGGCAGACATGTTCTGCACTCCACCAGCAACTACTAAATCTTGAGTGCCAGACATGACTCCCTGAGCAGCAAAGTGAATGGCCTGCTGAGAGGAACCGCACTGCCGGTCAACTGTTGTTCCTGGGACTTCTTCGGGTAGACCGGCCGCAAGCCAACAGGTGCGAGCAATATCTCCCGATTGCGAGCCGATGGTGTCGAGGCAGCCAAAGACAACGTCCTCGACTAACGAGGGGTCAATTCCAGTGCGCTCCATGAGCGCGTTGAGCACATGAGCACCAAGGTCGGCCGAGTGAACCTGCGAGAGTCCACCGCCGCGACGACCAACGGGTGTGCGAACAGTGTCGATGATGTATGCCTCGGCCATGAGTTGAGCCTCCAGATGAGAGTTAGTTATGAGAGTTAGTTATGAGAGTTAGTTATGAGAGTTAGTTATG
>JBBDMQ010000060.1:0-1339 GCA_040878245.1 Microthrixaceae bacterium | reverse complement strand
CTACCACCTACTTACGCCGAACAAGCAGCTTTGTGGGGGGGGGGGGGGCAGGAGAGAGGGCTAAACGGTCAGGAGACGACTGTGCCGATGTGTTCGCCTGCGAGAAGCGGGGCGATGTTCTCTCCCATCAGATCGAACACGCAGATCGGCAGGTTGTTATCCATGCACAAGGTGATTGCCGTGGAGTCCATGACCTTGAGCCCACGATTAAGAACCTCGATATAGGACACCTCGGTCAGCAGTTCGGCTGTGGGGTCAAGGCGAGGGTCAGCGGTATACACACCGTCCACGCCGTTCTTGCCCATGAGAATTGCTTCGGCGTCAATCTCTACAGCTCTCAGCGCAGAGGTCGTGTCTGTTGTGAAAAACGGGTTGCCAGTACCGGCCGCAAAAATCACGACGCGCCCTTTTTCAAGGTGACGAATGGCCTTCCGGCGAATATATGGCTCAGCGACCTGAGACATCTGAATAGCAGTTTGTACTCGGGTTGGCTGCCCAAGTCGTTCGAGAGTTTCTTGCAGGCCGAGCCCGTTGATGATGGTAGCGAGCATGCCCATGTAGTCGGCCTGAGCACGGTCCATGCCTGCACCCTCGCCGGTCATACCCCGCCAAATATTGCCGCCACCTACTACTACAGCAATATCAACCTCGAACTGCTGCTTCACAGCAACAATCTCGGCTGCTAGTCGGGTGACCACTTCACCGTCGATTCCAAAGCCCTCCTCGCCAGCGAAGGCTTCGCCAGAGAGTTTGATGAGCACTCGGGACCAACGTGGTGCTGCCATTCTTGCTGCCTGACTCTCTGTACTCAGGAACCGATGACTGCTTGTGCGAAACGCGCTATGCGTGCCTCACCCAAACGCTCAGCAACGGTTTCTTTCTCTCCAAAGACTCCCTGCTCTGGCAGAACTCGTTCTGCATACCAAGAGTTCAGGCGACCTTCGACAATCTTTGGAACAGCCTGTTCGGGCTTGCCCTCTTTGCGAGTGAGTTCCTCGAAAGATGCACGTGCACGCTCAACAAGTTCAGGCTCGATCTCATCTCGGCTGAGTGCATCGGGCTTTGCGAATGCAATATGCAGCGCAATCTCATGCGCGGCCTCTTCGGTTGCAGCAGTCACCTCGAGCAAGACCCCGTTGACTCCACGACCGTCTTGGCGGTGCAGATACGTATCGAGCAGGTTGCCTTCTGCGGCTTCGAAGCGAACGACGAGACCAAGCTCGATGTTCTCTTTTTTCTGAATTTTAAGGGTGTCAAGTTCTTCCGACAGTGAGTCAACGGCAGACTCACCGCCCTCGAGAACTGCATCAGCAAGCCGTTGCGTAAGGGCAACGAAATC
>JBBDMQ010000059.1:0-1342 GCA_040878245.1 Microthrixaceae bacterium | reverse complement strand
ATTGCAGAGATTGTGGATGTGACCGAGGTCGTAGAGGTTGATCAGCAAACCTTGGCCGTGTTTGAGGCTCTCGTGGTTCGCAGTTCGCAACGTGCAAGCCTTCACGATCGAGTACAAACAGTTGACGAGTCGTTGGTACTTGCTGTGATTGAAGCTGCCGGCGAACTGGGCTTTGGTTTGGATGACCGAGTCGACCTTGAGCGAGGCCATGAATTGCGGTTTGGTGAGGTGGGTGGAGACTTGCTGCAGATCGAACTTGGCCGTGTCAACCCTGACCGCCCCGAAGATATTCGTTATGCACATGTGCCCCTGATGGTCTCCTATCGGTCGGGATCATTTGAGGGTCAAGCCGATCCAGGAGATGGAACTCACGGCGCAGTCACCGTCTCGGCTGATGAGTGGACGGGGTAATCAGCCAGCGGGACCTCGCTGTTCTTAGACCTGAATAGCTATTTTGATGCCGACCTGTCGATCAATGCTGTAGCTCTGAAGACCGACCTTGGGGCAGTGATTGCGGTTGTACGGGCAAAGCTCAGCTAGTAATCCTGCTGAGTCACCTCACACAGCCTGCAGGTTTTCTCGGGTAGAGTGTACTTCTGCAAATGGGCTGTAGCCCTTTGGAGGGGAGTACCTCTTTTGCGTTGGCATCGTCAGCACGGTTTCTCGTTCTTTGAACGTATAAAGACCCGGTGTCAGCGGTCACCCCAAGTTTGGGGTGGCGAGGAAGACCTCCGCCGCACACGGTGGCTTTTCGCGCCACCTTACCGACGGAGATTTTTTGATGCTTCAACAGCAACCAGTTCCAGACATCGAATGGTTTCGACTGCCAACTGACCAAGTCACCGAACTTGTCAAGGTTGATCCCTTTTCTGGTCTCAGCACCGAAGAGGTAAACAACCGTCAAACTCTTTACGGCCTCAATCAGTTGACCGAACCGCCTCGGACACCAGCGTGGAAGCGCTTTCTAGGTCAGTTTAGAAACCTGATGGTCTACATCTTGATTGGGGCTGCAGTGGTATCTGCAGCAGTAGGTGATTACAAAGATCCAGTGGTGATTGGAATTGTTCTGCTGATAAACGCCGTGATGGGGTTTATTCAAGAGAACAAAGCAGATAATGCCCTAGCTGCGCTGAAGGGAATGCTGCTGACCATTGTGAGGGTTCGCCGCAATTCCGAGGTCCAAGAAGTGGCAGCGGCCGAGTTAGTGCCCGGAGACATTGTCCTACTCGAAGCAGGCGACCGCATCCCCGCCGATGGTCGGTTCCTGATGGCAGCGGCCACAGCGGTAGACGAGTCGATGTTGACGGGCGAAAGCGAACCGATCCGCAAATCGACCGATCCA
>JBBDMQ010000058.1:0-1344 GCA_040878245.1 Microthrixaceae bacterium | reverse complement strand
ATCTTGGTGGGCGCAGCATGAAGGCATGTGAGTTCCTCGAGACACAGGGCTACCAGATGGTAAATGTTCTTGGCGGCACGCAGGCTTGGATAGATTCGGGCCGAGCTACAGCCTCTGGAACAGACATCAGCTCACTCGATGACTGATGACGGGGAATCTGAATTTGAACTGATTGTGGACGCCGATGCTTTCGGCGTTCTCGTTGAACGGGTTTCTTGCGAAGCTGGCTATGCCATAGACACCGAGTTTCATCGTGAGAGAACCTATTTTCCCCAGGTTGCTCTGGTACAGATTGCCGACAGCCATGGCATTGCCTTAGTTGATGCGCTCAAGGTTGATCTGCGACCGTTTGCCAAGGTGCTCGAGGGAGATGGCCTAGCTGTCATGCATGCGGCAAGGCAGGACTTAGAAGTCATGGAACGTTCCTGTGGAACGATTCCGCGCCGTTTGTTAGATACGCAGATTGCAGCCGGCTTTTTGGGATACACCAGCCCTTCGTTGTCTACGTTGCTTGAACGAGAACTCGAAGTCATTGCGCCAAAGGCAGATCGGCTGACAGATTGGCTTCGGCGTCCACTTGGTGCTGCTCAGTTGACCTATGCGGCTAGCGACGTTGCGCACCTTCTGAGACTGGCGGATCAGCTGATGGACCGAATTGAGCAGCGTGGGAGAACCGCATGGGTCGATGCTGCTTGTGAGGAACTACGAACTGAGGATCGTGGGCCAAGAAATCCAGAAGATGCCTGGAGGAGAATCAAAGAGGTGCGGCATCTGCGAGGGTCCTCGCTTGCCATTGCTCAGGCAGTTGCAGCCTGGCGTGAGGCCAAGGCAATTGAAACTGATCAAACTCCAAGGTTTGTGTTGTCTGATCTAGGAGTAGTCGGCGTTGCTGCCGCAGTTCCAAGCACAGTTGACGAGATCCGCTCGCTCCGTGGAGTCGAGGGCAGAAATCTTCGGTCTGGTATGGCTGAAGAACTTCTCACCGTGGTGCAGAACTCCCGAAGCAACGCTCCGTCCCGAGCGCCAGTTACGCATTCGCCCGAGATGCCTTCCGAGCTGAAGCCCGCTCTTCCACTTGTCAGTGCGTGGGTGAGTCAGCGTGCGCGTGAATTGGAGCTTGAGACATCATTGTTGGCAACTAGATCAGATCTTGAGGACCTTTTGCGTGGTGTACCAGATGCCCGTTTAACAGTTGGGTGGAGGGCTGAGGTTGTGGGGGAGCCGATTCGACGTTTAGTAAGTGGCGAAGCAACTCTTGCCTTTGATCGCAAAGTTGGGCTCGTTCTTGAGCCAAGAAACGGGCAGTAAGACTTCCCGAACTGTTACTCGCTCAACAGTTCGGAC
>JBBDMQ010000057.1:0-7073 GCA_040878245.1 Microthrixaceae bacterium | reverse complement strand
CTGGCAGCGATTAGCTACCTAAGGACGGCGAGCTCTCCCCAAGCACAGTGTTATTTTTCCCGACTGTTGCAGCGCCAATCACGGTGTCGTTCAACCTCCCCGTGGTTGATGAACTGCAACTCAGTGCCGATGTAGTCGCAGGAATTTTCCAGGCGGAGATTACGAAGTGGAACGATCCCAAAATTGCTGCAGATAATCCAGGTGCTGACCTTCCAGATGAAGCCATAACAGTGGTGCATCGCTCTGATGGTTCTGGAACCACCAATAACTTCACGAAATACCTCACTGCAGCCTCACCCACGGTGTGGACATTGGGAAGCGGAGATGAAGTCAACTGGCCGGAATCTACTCAGGGTGCTGATAAGAACTCAGGCGTAGCCGAACTCATCAAGCAGACCTCTGGTGCTATTGGGTACGTAGACCTTGCAGATGCGGGGAAGGCCGGGTTGAGCCTGGCAAAAATTAAGAACTCTTCTGGCGAATACGTTGCACCTTCAGCCGAGGGTGTTCAGGCTGCACTTGAGAATGCAACTATCGAGCCAAACCTGACCTATAACCCACTCAACGGGTCAGGAGCCAAGGACTACCCAATTACTGCGCCGACCTTCCTGCTGGTGCTCGAAACCCAAACAGACGCTGCAAAAGCCACCACAATCAAGACATACCTCCAATATGTGTTGACTACTGGCCAACTTCAAGCAGCCAAGACTGGTTATGTTGCCCTGCCGAGTTCACTCGCAGAAAAGGCAATTGCTCAAATCGACAAGATTAAAGGCTGATGTTGTGGGGTCGGATCTCAGGTGATCCGACCCCACAAAATTTTTTGCTGATGAGCGATGAGTAGAGCGCTGATGGGAACGTTTAATAGGCTCTTGAGAAGTATGCGAAGGTCCCAATTTATGACTACCCAGAACTACAGTGATTGCGCATGAGCACACAGCTTGAGGCTCGGCCAAAAAAACCAGTTGATGACGGTACTGTCGGACCGCTCACCGAGCAGGGCTCCGGTCTGCTAGCCGACGGGGTATTCAAGTGGGTGACATTGCTCTCTGGGGTGACGGTCCTCGTCATTCTGTTGCTGATTGCCGTCACAACCACTCGTCAGGCATGGCCAGCGTTCTCAGAGTTTGGTACCGCTTATTTCTTCGGTACCGAATGGGTTCCCCCGGAGGGTCTCTACGGGATTTTGCCTTTGGTTTTCGGCACTGTGCTGGTGTCACTGATAGCACTGTTTTTTGCCGTTCCACTGAGCCTCGGCATTGCATTGTTTGTCACTGAACTTGCTCACCGTCGAGTTCGGAGTTTGATTACGTTAGTGGTTGATCTGCTTGCTGCTGTGCCTTCAGTGGTGTTTGGGCTTTGGGGGTTTTATCAACTCATCCCAATCTTTCAGAGCGTGTTCAACACCATTTCAGATGCTGTTGAGTCCATCCCAGTACTCAACGTGATCTTCGGGCCCGGATCTGGCTCAAGCTTTATGAGTGCGGGACTGATCCTTGCGCTCATGATTATTCCCATCATTACCTCGGTCACACGAGAGGTTTTTATGACCGTGCCAGAAAATGACAAGTCTGGTTCTCTTGCCCTTGGAGCGACTCGATGGGAGATGATTAAAGGCGTGGTCATTCCTCATTCAACTGGTGGACTGACTGGTGCAGTGATGTTGGGACTAGGTCGAGCAATGGGTGAGACCGTTGCAGTAGCGCTTCTTATCGGCGCATCTCCTCAGATCTCTGCAAATCTGTTTGGCCGAGGAGAGACGATGCCTGCGCAAATCTTTCGCAGTCTGTCAGAGGCAGGAGGGGTCTATCGCTCAGCGCTGATTGGGCTTGGAGTGTGCCTGTTTGTCATCACCATTGTGGTGAATGTTTCTGCTCGGCGCTTAGTGCTGGTGATTGACAGAAGAATCAAGGGAACTATATGAGCACTTCGACACCTGAATCATCTGAGCAGATGAGGATCAGCCTGAGCTCAGCCAATCTGTCTAAAAAACGACGGGTACGTAATGCTGCAGCTTCTGTAGCAATGGTTGCAGCGTTTCTCATTGCTGCTGTGCCGTTGTTTGCAATGGGTGCGAGCGTTTTATCTCAGGGCCTTGGCGTGGTGCTGAGCGTGGACTGGTGGACCCAACCTATCCCCGGCGACGTTGGCCGAGCAGATCTTGCTGGCAACGAGGACCTGTGCGGCCTTGGGTTTGGTGATGCTGCCGAGTGCCAGGCTGGCGGCTCTTCAACCTCTGTGATTAAAGGAATGCAACCCGCAATTGTCGGTACCTTCCTGACGGTATTCGGTGCTTCAGCTATGGCAATACCGCTTGGTATCCTCGGGGCGATTTATCTGCATGAGTACGGCAAAACTGGCCGCTTGGCGCGTTTCATTCGCTTTATGACGGACGTGATGGTTGGCGTGCCTTCGGTGGTCATGGGTGTCTTCATTTACACCATTTGGGTTCTTCAATTTGGGACAGGCGGGAAGTCAGCTTTTGCCGCTTCACTAGCTCTGGGTTGCCTGATGTTGCCAATCGTGGTTCGTTCCACTGAAGAGATGCTCAAGCTTGTGCCCAACGCACTTCGAGAAGCCTCTGCTGCGCTTGGTACGCGCACATGGAAGACCACCCTCAAGGTTGTTCTGCCTGCTGCGAGCGCCGGTATTACATCTGGTTGTTTGCTTGCGGTTGCTCGAGCGGCTGGAGAAACAGCACCCGTGGTGTTCACCATTGGTTATGTGACTACAACAAATTTCTCCATGAGAGGTCAGAACACAACGCTCTCGGCGCAGATCTATTCACAGCTCACGAATGGTGGCAGCATCGCAACTCAACTTGCTTGGGGTGCGGCCGTTACTCTGGTAGGCATCGTCTTGGTGCTCACTCTCTCAGCGCGAGCCATCAGTAGCAGATTGACCATCGGGAAAACATGACCACTTTGGAGAGTTCGATGCAGGCAGATAGTGAGCAAAATTCAGCCAGCTTGGCTGGTTCTATTCCCTCTACCTTGGCGCCGCAAGATGTTGTTGGTGGCGCCGAGCAGGAGCTTTTATACACGGATCTCGACACTGGCGCTGCCCTCCCCATTACAGCTGAAACTGCTGCTAGTTCAGATGCACAGAATCTTCCAGCAGAGGTTGGGTCGGTTGTCTTTGACGTCGATAATTTGAGCGTCTACTACGGCAAGTATCGAGCTGTGCGTGATGTGGCAATGAAGGTTCGCAAAAATGAGATCACGGCATTCATCGGTCCCTCTGGCTGTGGGAAAACCACCGTCCTGCGTTGCTTTAATCGGATGAATGACCTGATTGACGGTGCTCGGGTTGAGGGCAAAATTGAGTATCACGGAGTAGACCTATATGGAGAGAAGGTGAATGCAGTTGAGGTTCGCCGACGTATCGGGATGGTCTTTCAAAAGCCCAACCCCTTTCCCAAATCCATCTATGAAAACGTTGCCTATGGACCCAGAATCGGCGGCATCAAGAAGAAATCGGAACTTGATGAGATTGTCGAGAGTTCCCTCAAACGGGCAGCACTCTGGGATGAGGTCAAAGATCGACTCAAGGCCTCTGCGCTCGGAATTTCTGGAGGTCAACAGCAGCGCCTATGCATTGCTCGCGCTATTGCGGTGAATCCTGAGGTGATCCTGATGGATGAGCCCTGCTCGGCGCTTGACCCAATTGCCACGGCCAGGATCGAAGACTTGATGAAAGAGATCAAGACTGAGTTCACCATCGTGATTGTTACTCACAACATGCAACAAGCCGCTCGGGTAAGTGATGCCACTGCTTTTTACTCAACCGTGGTGAATCCAGAGAGCGATGTTCGCACTGGCTTACTTGTCGAGTTTGATCGAACGGAAACAATCTTTGCGAACCCGTCAGATGAGCGCACAGAGCACTACATCACCGGGCGTTTCGGCTGATGAACTCCCAGAGGAGTGACTTCAATGAATGAAACCAGAATCCAATATCACGGTGAACTTGAAGAGGTACGTTCAGACCTCATCCGATTAGGCGCCTTGGTCTCTGAAACCATTGGTCGCGGAACTGCGGCGCTACTCGATCGTGACCTTCATGCTGCCCAAGTACTCATAGATGGCGATGATGTCATAGACGACTTCTGCTTGGGCCTTGAGGAACGCTGTTACAGACTGCTTGCGCTGCAATCACCTATCGCCGGAGAACTCCGATTTGTGCTCACCAGTCTGCGACTTATCAGCGAACTCGAACGCTCCGCCGACTTGATCGTCAATGTTTGTAAGGCCTCTCGTCGAATCTATGACGTCGAATTTGGGCCTCAGATTCGCGGTCTGATTGAACAGATGGGTGTTGAAGCAACCTTTCTGATACGCGCAGCTATTGACTCGTATGTCGATGCGGATACCTCGCTGGCCTCTGCCCTTGATGATATTGATGACCGACTTGATGAGCTGCAGGTTGCGTATGTGCAGGCCATTTTCCGATCGCATTCCGAGATGAATCTCAACCTTCAGGGTGCCGTACAGATGGCCATGATCGGCCGCTACTACGAGCGGGTAGGCGATCATGCTGTGAACATTGGTGAGCGGGTCATGTACATGGTGACGGGCTGGCTTCCAGAGAAGAGCGGTGCAGCAAGGCAGCGATTACGGGAAGCTGAAGCCGAGGGAGGGGCAGAGCCAACTCCCGGCCCTGAGCCAATTCTTGACTCTGACCTAACTTCCGGGCCTGAGCAAGCCTCCAACTCAGAACCAAATCCGCCCGATGATTTCTCGGAATCTTCTGACAATCCACCCGAGTAAAAATAAGCGAGAACGCGTGCGAGTACAGGTGACGAATGACGACGGCTTACATGCTCCAGGTCTACATGCGCTCGCATCGGCCTTAAGTCAGGCCGGCCACGATGTGATTGCGCTTGCTCCTGAAGGCGACCGAAGCGGCTGCGGAGCGGCCATTGGCAACCTTGGAGATGGCTCCTTTCTGAGGTATCGCGCAATGCCACTTGAGGGACTTGAGTCAGTCGAGTCCTATGAGCTCGAAGGACCGCCTGCGCTGTGCGTCTTTGCTGCTCACCTTGGTGCATTCGGTGAACGTCCCGATGTTGTGGCCTCTGGGGTCAATCCAGGTCTCAACACGGGGCGCGTCACCCTGCATTCAGGAACAGTAGGAGCCGTGCTGACTGCAGCTAATTTAGGGCTCCCAGGAGTAGCGGTAAGCATCGCTGGCCACGAGGCCTCGGTGCAGCATTTCGAAGTTGCAGCCTCGCTTGCCGCACAAGTTGTTGAGTGGTTGCCAAGATGTGAGGCCCTCAGCAGCATCAACCTGAGCGTTCCTGACCTTGCTCAAAATGAATTGCAAGAGATGAGGTGGGGGCAACTGGCACCGCTAGGTGCCATCCATACCGAGTTCCTGCTGAGAACTGAAGATCGGGTCGAGTTTGGCTTTGTTCCGACTACAGCCGAACTGCCGGAAGATTCCGATACTGCGCTTGTTGCTTTTGGGCATCCGGTAGTGACTGCACTGACAGGGATTAGGGGTAGCGAACCAATCGGCCTAGCCGAGTTTTTAGCTGCATCTATTGAAGCAACTCGTCATGACAGATGACTCAAGTTTCAGCATGACTCAGGGGCGGAAGTTGTGATGTCAGCGGCTTCATTAGTGATCCTGATCTTGGGGCTCTTTGCCGCTTCAGCTTTGGGCTATTTGGCAGCAAAGTCAGGCTTGCACAAGGCAGTTGCTGAGCCGGGTATGGTCACCTCAAACTCTGTGAGTACGGATGCAGAAGTTCGAGATGACCTAGCCGAGGCAGACTCACGGGTGCCCGGGGAGGATCAGGTTGAGTCTTCGGGACTTCTTGAGCGTTTGCGTGACGCGATAGACCATATTGAGCAAGGTGTCATCTTGTGCGACGACCTTGGGAACGAGTTGTTTCGTAACCAGTCAGCAAGGCAATACAGCGAAGCAAGAGATGGGCTCGTTCTTGTTGAAGCCGCTGTCGAAGAACTCATCATTAAAGCGCTCGGCGGGCGGTCGGTTCGTCGTGAAGTTGAGTTATTTGGTCCGCCTTCAAGGTCCTTTGTGGTTTCTGCTCAGCCCTTTACTGATGGAGCTGGCCTAGGAGCGCTCGCCGTTATCGAGGATCATTCCTTACAACGTCGCACTGAGACGGTAAGAAGAGACTTTGTTGCCAATATCAGCCATGAGTTGAAAACCCCAATTGGGGCGCTCGGCCTCTTGGCCGAAACGATTCGCGATGAGCCAGAAAGCGAAGTCGTTGCGCGCCTCTCGGAACGCATGATTGCCGAGGCCGATCGCGCAGCTCATACCATTGATGATCTTTTAGAGTTGAGCCGCATCGAATTTGGCGATGAGACTGAGTTTGATGAGATTTCGGTGCAGTCAATAGTCAGTGAAGCCGCCGCTCGTATTGCTTCTGCGGCAGGGCATTCAGGCATTGAGGTACAGATGGATCTCTTGCCGCATATCCAAGTGCTTGGCGATCGGCGGCAACTTGTCTCGGCGGTGTTCAACCTTTTGGACAATGCGGTCAAGTACTCGCCGGAGGGATCCGAGATTTTAGTGACTGCTCGAGTGGAAACAGAAAATAGTCAGCCTTCTTTGACGGAAAGAAACACAACGTCGGCTATGGACCCAAGGAGCGTGGTCAAACTCTCTGTGGCAGATTCAGGAATTGGTATTCCTCGGAAAGACCTTGACAGAGTTTTTGAACGTTTCTATCGCGTGGATCGTGCCCGTTCCCGGGCCACTGGGGGAACTGGGCTCGGCTTAGCGATTGTTCGCCATGTAGTGAGCAATCATCATGGACATGTCTCCGTCGATTCAATCGAAGGCGTGGGCACCACATTCACTTTGACACTTTCTACTATCCAACCGAAGGAAGAGAAATCATGAGTACCTCTCCACAATCCGCAGCTGTTTTATCAAACGCCAGTGCTCCTGCACCGCTGACGGTTTTGCTTGTCGAGGATGAGGAGGCATTTATTGATGCGCTCACTGTTGGGCTCGGGCGCGAAGGATTTATTGTGGAGGTGGCACGAGATGGCATTGAGGCGCTTGAGCGGTTTGCTCTTGTTCAGCCTGATCTA
>JBBDMQ010000056.1:0-1354 GCA_040878245.1 Microthrixaceae bacterium | reverse complement strand
CCAAAGCGGGACTCGCGGCCCCGGTACCCCAGCAGTCAAAAAGACGCGCAACCCCAGCTCAGCGCAGGTTGCATATACCGGGTAGTAGGCCGCTGCATTGATGGCAGTTTCGCAACCAGAAGGAAAGCTCGAGACGGCAACGATGCCGAACTCGTCGTGGAACTTGCGAATTTTACGCACTGCGTCCATTCCCTGCCTGGGGTCAACGTCTACCAGTCCAAGAAACCGGTTGGGGTGATCGGTAATAGCTCGGCGAGGCTCATCTCGAGTCTCGTTGCCCACATTGATCAAACCTTGAGCCACGCCGTATCGGTCCATATTGTCAAGGGTGACGGCAACTGCATCTACTCCAGGTTCGATCTCGCCCGGAATATCTTTAAACATGTACTGCGCGGGCATCTTGAAGTCTTCTTTAGACTCGAGATCGCGTAGCGAAGGGGCCAAAAACTTGTAAACCTCTCGGCGATCGGTACTGGGAAAGCCGATCATGGTGTCGATGATTTGAACGTCGGTGGGCATGGCCATGGCATTCACTGTAGATCGACTCAGTAGAACGCGTTCCAGTTCCGCTCATCAGGCTGAAGATCTATAGGGTTCATTCGGGAGCTGAGTATGCGCCCTCTCCCAGTTAGTTCACCCAATGATGGTGGCCATCCTCAGGATTCTCAGGCGCTTGGACCCCAAACTGCTCACGCAGTTCAGATAAAGGCGTTGCTGCAATCTCAAGGTGATCGATGAACGCAAAGTCACCTATGCACTGAGCGCCGCGTTCAAAGGACTGTCCCATCAACTCAATCCCACCCGGACGACTCAGAGTCCCTTCGGTTTGGACGATGTTATCGAGGTCAACGAACCCAGCCTCGTGAACGATAAGCGGTGAGTAGAACGCAAATGAACTTGCCGGGGTATCGGACATGGCCATCTGAAACGCGCCAAGGGCAATTTCTCCCTGTCCCGTTGGTTCGATTCCCGAAATCACATGGATCATGTCGTGGTCGACATACATGTGATTCACGTTGGACGCACGCGAACCAGGCAAATCAACCTGATTGCGCTGGTAAAAGTCAATCAACGCAGCACCGAGCGTGCCGGGGGGAAGGTCCCTGAGCGATTCGATCCGGGCCACAATTTCCGGCTCTGGGGCGTCTACCACTATGGGAACTGAACGCAGCGAAGGTTCTGAGCGAGCCAGAATCATGCTGTCGAAAAATCGGGTGAAGTCTTGCGCAGCTTGCTCGGCCCCTTGATCGACCAGATCCCGAAACATCGCAAGTTCAGGGCCGCCAATACCCAGAGCAGCAGCGTATTCTTCGACCCGGGTAACCTGAGCAGCGCTCTGCGGGTGTCGACTTAT
>JBBDMQ010000055.1:890-1354 GCA_040878245.1 Microthrixaceae bacterium | reverse complement strand
GGGTGCAGCAGATCCCTCCCCCGACGCAGCGTTTGACGACCCTCGAGCAACTCCCAGCGACGAGGGTGCAGCAGATCCCTCCCCCGACGCAGCGTTTGACGACCCTCGAGCAACTCCCGATTGCGTATTTAATCCAGCACTTGCGCTCTATCAGCCATGCCCGGAGGAGACCACAACCACCACGGTGCCAGACCCAACAACCACGACGGTGCCAGACCCAACAACCACCACAGTGCCCACCGTTGAGGTCAAAGATGAGACCACAACCAAGGTACCAACCACCACCCCGACGAGTTCTCAACCAACCGGAACTCTGGCCTTCACAGGTAGCAGCACCACCCTGTTGTTCTTGGGCATAGGTGTGCTTCTTGCCGGCGCAGTTGCCCTAGTCTCGGCCAAAATTCTGCGCAACCGTCGGGCAGCGTGAGGCTCCTAGCGAATTGAGCCTCGAGTTGTGTAGCGGG
>JBBDMQ010000055.1:0-853 GCA_040878245.1 Microthrixaceae bacterium | reverse complement strand
CGCTGCTCTCGCGAAGGTTGTCCTAACGTATGAAGTGGTAGTCAAGGTTGTACCTAGGGAGTTTGTGACATGACTGCAGAGCAAGAAACAGGCACCAAGGCAGGATCGGCTGAGGACGCCGATCTGGTTGGTCGTTTCTGCGCTGGCGATCAGCAAGCTTTCGCCGAGATCTACGACCGTTATGCAACTCGGGTGTTTACGATGTGTGCGCATATGTTGGCCGATCGTTCTGCGGCCGAGGACATCTGCGGGGATGTGTTCTTAATTGCAGCGGAGCGCTTGAGCCAGCTACGTGACCCGTCTCGACTCAAGCCCTGGCTCTTTGCAATCGCTCGTCGGCAGGTGTTTTTGAAAACCCGTCGAGGGTCTCGTTCAGTTCTTGTCAGGGAGGTATCCGAAATGGCTGATGATGAAGCTTTGAGAACAGCAGATACCACCTCTACTACCGAGGCTTCAGCAGAGCAGGCAGAGTTGGCGCTGTTGATAGCCCAAGCAGCAGACGGATTAGAAGCTAGTGACCGCTTAGTTCTGGAACTCGTACTTCAAGGGCTTGAGGGAGCAGACCTAGCCGATGCTCTGGGGCTGCCGGCAAGTCGTGCGCACCTTGCAACCTTTCGGATGAAAGAGCGTGTGGGATTGTCGGTGGGGGCACTAGTTGTGGCCCGGCAGGGCAGTCAGGCTTGTGAGGACTTATCGAATGTGCTTGCGGCCTGGGATGGCAAGTTTTCGGTGCTGTGGCGCAAGCGGGTGAGTCGTCATGTTGATTCATGCGAGACGTGTGAACGATCCCGAAAGAAAGTCCCAGCGTTTGTTTTGGAAGGTGCAGCTGGCGCCTCGCCGTTGGCCGCAGTTC
>JBBDMQ010000054.1:0-7242 GCA_040878245.1 Microthrixaceae bacterium | reverse complement strand
TTTCGGCTTTACTCTCCTGCCATGGTGTGAAGTTGTCTTACTGAGTCCTGAGGCTAGGGTTAAAGCCCCCTTTGTAGGGCTCGGCGTCACCACTCAAGCTGCTGCAAGCGTTGCTCTAGCCAGCGTTATGGGTGCCAAGGCTGCAACTTGGCATATCTTGACCGGTGATTGGCTGAGTGCTGAAGACGCAGTTACTTACGGGTTGGCCGAAAAGGTGTTGCCATCATCTGACCTACTACCAGAGGCCTTAGCTCTAGCTCATCGCTTTGCAGGACAGCCGCCTCAGGCAATGCGAGTCACAACACGACTTCTGAGGCAAGGGCGTCGCACGGGTTGGGAATCTGCATTGGAGCGCGAGTATCACGAGATGGCTCAGCTCGCAGGTGGGCAAGAGAACATAGAGGCTATTGGTTCCTTTTTTGACCGGGACTAAGTTGTCGCTCATGAGCGAAGAAACAGGCGTCGGGCTAGTTGTCTTTACCCGAGACCTACGGGTTCGTGACCACCCAGCACTCAACGCTGCGATAGCTGGTTCTCAGAGGGTTGCGACAGCATTCATTCTGGATAGCGAACTCTTGGCCACATCTCATGGATCTCCCAACAGGCTTCGTTTTTTGATCGATTGTCTTCACGACCTTCGATCCTCGTTGAGAGAACGTAACGGGGAACTTCTTATCCGTCACGGACAATGGGTGGATCAGGTTGTAGCTCTTGTTGATGAATGCGGCGCTAGCGCAGTGCATCTTTCACGTGACGTCTCGGCGTATTCAAAGAAGCGCAACGCTGAGCTGCGTTCCAAGCTCGCCGCTACCACTTGTGAAGTTCACGAGCATGAGGGAATAACAGTCCTTCGTCCGGGCGCAACACGGCCTGGTAGCGGTGGTTTCTGGAAAGTGTTCACTCCGTATTACAACAAGTGGATTGAAGCACCCTGGAGACAAGTGCTGCCCCCTCCAAAATCAATGGCCACCTTGGAGACATTGAACCCGGGAGAGATTCCAAAGCTCGAAGAGATCACCCAGAAGCAGCCCTCCGAAGAATTGCCACCCGGGGGTGAGACTGCGGGGCTAGATCGGCTCAAGGTCTGGGCAAAGAACTCGCTTGAGAGCTATGAAGACAACAGAAATGATGTTGCTCTTGATGACACTTCTCGTATTTCCGCCTATATCCATTTTGGATGTTTGTCGCCCCTAGAGGTCGCAACCCGGTTGCTCGGCCGTCAAGGTGCCGGACCGTTTATTCGCCAGCTGTGTTGGCGAGACTTTTACCACCAAGCTCTTGATGCTCGTCCCGAGATTTCTCAAAGCGATTATCGAACTCGCGGAGATATTTGGCGCGTAGACGAAGCCGATGCCGAGGCATGGCGTGAAGGCAATACTGGCTATCCGCTCGTTGATGCGGCAATGAGGCAGCTTCGTGCAGAGGGCTTTATGCATAACCGGGCTCGCATGGTAGTTGCCTCATTTCTGACGAAGGACCTTTACCTTGACTGGAGAATCGGAGCAGCGCACTTTATGGAATTTCTCGTTGACGGAGACGTTGCTAATAACCAACTCAACTGGCAGTGGAACGCAGGCACCGGAGCCGACAGCAACCCCAATCGGATCTTTAACCCAACGGTTCAATCAACCCGATTTGACCCTGATGGCTCCTACATACGGAGATATCTTCCCGTGCTCGCTGGGGTGCCAGCGCCGCTCATCCATGATCCTGACGTAGAGACACGGCTGCGTGTCGGATACCCGCTACCGATAGTTGATCATAAGCAGGCAATTGCTGCTTACCGAGCCCAACTCGCCTCATATCGGTCACAGGGCACCGAGTAGAATATTTGCAACTACCGAGGGCAGTAAGGTCCCTATCGCATCCGTTACTAAGGAGTCATATGCCGTTGAGCGGCGAGTACGAACCAAGTCCATGGGAACCTATTTTTGAGCAGGTTGCCCTGTATGAGTCGAGTGGAGGCACCGAAGGCGACACGCTTGAGGGGGCACCTTGTGTGATTCTCTGGACGACCGGCCGCAAATCGGGGAAGGTCAGGAAGACTCCGCTGATCAGGGCGGAGCGCGACGGCTCGTACGCCGTTATAGCTTCAATGGGAGGGTCACCTACTGCGCCGGTGTGGTCGCACAATATTGACTCTGACTCATTAGTTTCTCTTCAGGACGGTGCCGAACTGCGTGATTACCGAGCACGAAAAGTTGAGGGACAAGAAAAAGCAGAGTGGTGGGCAGTTGCTATGAAAGTCTGGCCACATTTCGATTCTTATCAAGAAGCAACCACCCGAGTTATTCCGCTCTACGTCATTGAACCAATGACCCAATGACCCAATGACTCAATGAACTAACCGTTCCTCATTCCTCTGCGAATAGAGCCTGATATGGAAGCAGTCCGAGTAGATAAGTGGCTCTGGTCAGTACGAATATTTTCCACGCGCTCTCAGGCAACTACCGCCTGTGCTGCCGGTCACGTTCAGGTCAACGGACGTAATGCAAAAGCCTCGACTCTGGTTCGTGTGAACGATTCAGTGAACGCTTATTCCAAAGAGGTGCACCGAGTCTTGAGCGTTGAGCGACTCATTGATAAGCGAGTTGGGGCAGCAGTGGCAGTACTTTGTTATTGCGATCACACCCCACAATCGGCGGAGCCTGTGAGGGAAATGCAGGTCGGAAAGCGCTTACCGGGGGCGGGTCGACCAACGAAGAAGGACCGAAGGCAGCTCGATAAATTCCGCCAAAAATCTCGCTGATGTTCACGGTGAGTTGTGAGTTGGGCGACAATGGGAACCCATGTCTGCACCACTCGAGCTTGAGTTTGTAACCTCTGCCGCACAGATCAGTCAGCTTCCTCAGACAGCAGTGCCCGAGGTTGCAGTAGTGGGTAGATCAAATGTTGGGAAGTCCTCGCTTATCAATGCGTTAAGTCATCGCAAGGGACTTGCCCGTGTGTCTAAGACGCCAGGTCGAACTCAGCTCATCAACTACTTCTCTCTTGGCGAGACTGCTGCAGTGGTGGATTTACCGGGCTACGGCTTTGCCAACGCCCCTGCAAGAGTTCGAGCAACATGGCAACCAATGATTGAGGGATACCTTCTGGGACGTTCAGAGTTGGTCATGATCCTTGTGCTTGTTTACGGCGAAATTGGGCCCACAAAGTTGGATGTGCAGATGTTGGATTGGTTGAGGTCCTATGACAGGCCTTGCACGGTTGTTGCCACCAAACACGACAAAGTGAAGTCGGCCGTTCGTGACAAACGAAAACGAGAGCTTGCGCTTAAGTCGGGTGTCGAGCAGCGTGAGGTGATGTGGGTAAGCGCTGCGAAGAACGTGGGGATCGATAGCTTGCGCATCCAGATGCGCAGTTGGTTAGGTCTGACCTCAGATCGGTAAGTCGCCAGTTGCTGTTCGGGTGCTCCCGCTATCTCTAAATGCAGAGATAGTGCGTTGTGCAATCCGCATCTGATGAACTTCATCGGCGCCATCTGCAAATCTGGCCCACCTTGCATGCTGGTACATATGTGCAAGCGGGGTATCAGTTGAATACCCCAGAGCACCATGAACCTGAATCGAGCGGTCTATCACCCGCCCCAACATGTTGGCGACGAAATGCTTTGCCATCGAGACCTCACTCTTAAAGTCCATGCCATTGTCAATACGATAAGCAGCATGCAGCACCATCAGCTTTGCCTGATAGAGCTCCATGGTTGAGTCAGCGATCATCCACTGAATGCCCTGTTTCTCGGCCAACATCGACCCGTGCGAGTATCGATTCAGCGAGCGGTCTACCATCATGTCGAGGGCTGTTTCTGCCTGAGCAATCCAGCGCATGCAATGCGCTAATCGAGCTGGACCAAGCCGGTACTGCCCGAGTAGGTGACCTTGGCCTCGACCGCCGAGCATGTTGGCGGCAGGAACTCGAAGGTCTTCAATCACAATTTCGGAGTGACCCGATCCTCCATGCATAGTTTCAACTTCGCGAACACGGTTCCAACCCTCGGAGGGAATTTCAACGATGAAGGCAGAGTTGGCTGCCTGCGGCAGGTCGGGATTGTCTTCAGTTCGAGCAACAAGAATTGCAAAGCTTGCACGTTGTGCGTTGGAGATGAACCACTTGTGGCCGTTAATCACCCATTCCTCACCGTCTTGGATTGCAGTGGTGCGAATAAGGGTGGGGTCAGACCCTGCGACCTCTGGCTCGGTCATTGCAAAGCAGCTCATTGCCATACCCTCGCAAAGTGGCTTGAGATACTTCTGTTTTTGCTCCTCTGTTGCCCAATGCAGGAGGGTGTGCATATTGCCCTCATCAGGTGCCTGGCAGTTCAGAACGAAGGGTCCGTAATAGGACTTGGCAGTCTCTGCCTGAACCATTGCTAGCTCGACATGCCCAAGTCCCATTCCCCCCCACTCTGTTGGCATATGGGGTAACCAAAGGCCCTCTGATTTGGCTTGCGCCCGCATACCAAAGAGGATCCGAATGTACTCATCTCGCTCGATGGACTCTGAATCGCCGATCAGAGCTTCTCCTGGCTTCACCACATCCTCTATAAAGGCTCGGACACGAACTCGTATCTGCTCAACTTCTGGAGAGAGAGTGAAATCGATCGACATATACGGATCCTTTGTGATCTAGAAAGCAACTGCCTAAGCAGTGCCTGAGCGCGGTAACACAATTGAAAAACTAGCGCGCTCTCAGTTTCAGATAAACAGATTTGCATCCAAACTACCGAACGGGTTCGAATAATGACCATGTTGCGCAAATCCTTCGTTCCTGCCCTGTTAGCTGTGATCATCACTCTTGGTGCATGCACTCCAATGTCTCCCACGGCGACCACTACCGTCGAGTCAGTAGACATAGCGCAGTACCTTGGAACTTGGTACGAACTGGGGAGCGTGAAGCAGTTCTTTTCAGTAGGCCTAGTGAATACAAAGGCCGAGTACAGCTTGTTGCCTAGCGGCAACGTTAAAGTGGTCAACTCAGGTCGCTACTTCAGCAATACTGGCCCAGTTTCTCGTATTGTCGGCACTGCTGTCCCTGTGGATTCGAGCAACGCCCGACTCAATGTTTCGTTCTCTGGGTCCAATACCGCCACACCCCCAGGCAACTATTGGATTGTCGACCTAGCAAGCGATTACTCATGGGCCATAGTGAGCGATGCCACGGGAAGAAGCGGCTTTATTCTGTCAAGAGATGCCAGCGTTGATCCTGCCTTCTATGCAGAACTCGTTCAGAAGGCAGCCGACAAAGGTGTAGACACCACAAACCTGACTGTTACACCACAGCTTGGCGGAACTCCGTAAAGGAGAGAGCTACGAAATTCCGCAAGAGCCTCTCAGAGTTTCGCAAGTAAAACCACATTTGCTGTGAGTAGCCAAAAGGTAAACTTATTAATCTATTTCCGTGTAGTTGCGATAGTTGAGGCGCTGTCATACTTGTGTCTCCTATCCGCATCAGTCGCACACAGGATTGGCAACACCCAAGACCTAGTGCCACAGATAGGTCTGGTGCATGGAGTCATATTTCTGGTCTATCTCGGTCTAGCGCTTTCCGTGAGAAATACCCTGCGTTGGAACCTAGCTAGCACCGTATTTGTGATCATTGCCGCCGTGATCCCATGTGGTGGAATCTATGTAGAGCGCAATTACTCTAAACTTCAAGAGTGAACTCAGCTTCCTCTGACTCTTCGAACGAGCCCTTGTTGACAGGTGTGGGAGCCATTTCGGGTCAAGTAGGTCGCATTGAAATTATTTCCGATGAAGGGGTCGAGTGGCATCTCGACACTGGGTTCTTGTCATCAAACTGGGTGTGTATCTGGGGACGAGGTTGTCAGGGGATTCTTGATCACCCCGCAGAGGAGTTAGCTCAGGGCTGTTGCTCAGTGGGTGCTGAGTTGGTTGATGACGAGGCCGCCACAACGGCGATGCATTCTCTTTATCTAGAGGCTGAGCAGTTTGAGTTCTATTCCGAAGCTAGGTCTGGAGGAATATTTAGCGATGACACCAAAACTAATACCCGTGTAGTTGATGGGGCTTGCATCTTTTTGAATCGCCCGGGCTTCGCTGGAGGGTCAGGTTGCGCTTTGCATCTTGCCGCTGAACGAGCCGGAGAGTCAGCACTCGATTGGAAGCCCTCGGTCTGCTGGCAGTTGCCAATACGAGTGCAATGGGCCATGCAAGAGTCAGGGGTTGAGACTGCATCACTTCGAGCTTGGCAACGCAGCGATTGGGGCGATGACGGCGAGTCGATGGCTTGGTGCTGCACCGAAGAGTCCGCTGCATATGTTGGGGAGAAGCCAGTGCTTGAGTCCCTAGCCGAAGAACTCGAAGAGGTATTAGGAACGCCTGTGTTCGTGGAACTTAAGCGTCGCATGTCCTCTGCTCCAGATAAAAACTAGCGGAACCTCTCTGCATGTATCCCCAAAAATCTGAGCGCACCAACCACCAAGAGTTGTTCTACTAGGCTCAGATTCTCGCATCATGAGGGGATGATTAGTGTCTGTTTCAGACGAAGACGTTATTGAAGGGGAACTGCCGAAATCGGGAGTGTTCCGAGTTATTTCACGACACAAAATGCTCACGGGTATTGGCGTCTTATCGCTAGTAGCTATTGCGGCCATTGGGTGGACACAAGTCCGACCACTCTTCGCTCCTGAATATCGTGATATTGCGTACCAAGCTCCAAGTGCCCCCAAGCTTACTGCTGCCGCCGGCGAGAAGATTTATCGCATCGATCCAACTCAATCTCAGGCTCGCTATGAAGTCGAGGAGACATTCGCCGGGTCTGATCCACGGCGCACAACGGGAACAACTCATGGGATAGCTGGTGACTTTGCTCTCAATCTGAGTAACCCACAGAACTCTCGAGTAGGCCGGATTGTGGTGGACCTTGAGCAGTTACATAGCGATGACTCTCTTCGTGATGCCCGACTCAGGTCTGCGTACCTTGAGTCCTACTCATTTCCTTTGGCAGTGCTCAGCGATGCTCAAATGACGGGCCTTCCACCAAAGATCTCGGAAGGTACGCAGTACAAGTTTGACATGCAGGGCGATTTGCGAATTAAGAAGACAACGCTTCGACCCATTTGGGCAGTTACTGCCAAACGCAACGCAGACAAACTCACTGCTACAGCAACTACCACAATTAAAATGTCTGATTACAAGATTGGACCAATCTCGTTGGCGGGCATGTTGAGAACCGGCGACGATGTCACGTTGACGTTGCAGATGGTTGCGCTTGATCCAACAA
>JBBDMQ010000053.1:0-7295 GCA_040878245.1 Microthrixaceae bacterium | reverse complement strand
TGAGATAACTGTTTCGAAAATATTCTCCATTGGTAGCCCTGTACAGCCGCTTCTGTCCCCAGGGGCTGGCTCTAGTTCGGGCAGAATGATCTGATGGACTTAAGGATATTTATTGAACCCCAGCAGGGCGCTAGTTATGAGCAACAGCTTGCAGTAGCTCAGCGCTCTGAACTGCTTGGTTTTGACGCGTTTTTTCGCTCTGATCACCTCCTCAAGATGGGAGACGTATCTGGGCTACCAGGTCCAAGCGATTCTTGGGTGACTTTAGGAGCAATAGCCCGTGAGACCAGCAGTATCAGGCTTGGCACGATGGTCACCTCGATCACCTTTCGCCAGCCAGGACTGCTCGCATTAACAGTTGCGCAGGTAGATCAAATGTCCTCTGGGCGAGTTGAATGTGGCATCGGTGCCGGCTGGTTTGATCTGGAGCATCTTGCATACGGAATCGAGTTTCCGCCTCTCAAAGAACGCTTTGACCGCTTAGAAGAAACTCTAGAGATTCTGCAAGGCTTGTGGCACACACCGCTCGGGGAAACGTTTTCGCATCATGGTGAGCATTGGACCATCGAAGATTCGCCAGCCTTGCCCAAGCCTGCACAAGTCTCTGGCCCGCCCATTATTGTCGGGGGTGCCGGTCCTCGACGCACGCCGCAGCTTGCAGCTCGGTTCGCAGCTGAGTTCAACACCCCGTTCTTTGGTCTCGAAGATGCTGTTGCGGCTAACGCCAGAGTTGATGAGGCATGCCAACAGCTCGGGAGAAATCCAGCCACCCTGCGTCGCTCAAATTGCCAAGTGCTGTGCTGCGGTGCAACCGAGGCCGAGTTTGCAAAACGGGCAGCAGCAATTGGTCGTGAACCGGATGAGCTACGTGCCAACGGTCTGGCCGGCACACCAGAAGAACTTATTGCCAAACTTCGAGCGTTCTCTGAAATTGGCATGACTCGCATGTATCTACAAACTCTTGATCTTGACGACCTTGATCATCTTGACTTGATTGCAGAAACAGTGCTGGCAGTGGCAACTGAACTGCCCTAGTGCAGCTTGGGACTTGAAGAACTGCAGCAGTTGTAACAGATTGCAAACTTGATGTTGCTGCTGCATTGGGCGCTACTGATGAGCAGTACGGTAGGGGCTTCATGAGCGATTCCTCTGCACCCTCGGTTGCACCCTCTCCGTCTAAAAATGCCGCCTCTTCACAACAGGAGAAGCTTCCTATTCAAATGCTGACGGACCGAATTTTGGTCAAGCTTGATGCTGCTGAGGCAGAGCGGCGTTCAAGCGGTGGCATCGTGATTCCAGCCACAGCGCAGCTCGGCAAGCGCTTAGCTTGGGCCGAGGTTCATGCCGCTGGACCGAATGTCCGCTCCGTTCAAGAAGGCGACCATGTCCTCTTTAACCCAGAAGATATCTATGAGGTAGAAGTGCGAGCCGAAACCTTTGTGATTCTGCGTGAACGTGACATCCACGCTGTCGCATCTGAGCGTCTTGAAGAGAGCCATACTGGCCAAACAGGCCTCTATCTCTAGCAAAAAGCCTTTCCAATATTTACCCAACATCAGAGGATTGACTTGTGGCCGTTACAGCTCTCGGTTTGAGAGTTTTGGGTTTAGTTGTGGGCTCAGCCTGCACAACTTCTACGATGTTATGAATGTCAGAGCCAGCAGACCTGCAATCACCATCTCCCGCTATCACTCCTCTAGCTGTTCGCTCCGAGGACCTTGAACAGATCCGCTACAACTCAGATGGTCTCGTTGCTGCAATCGTGACAGATATCAAGACCAAAGACGTTCTTATGATGGCCTGGATGAACGAAGAATCGCTACAGATGAGCCTTGAACAGGGGCGTACTGTGTTCTGGTCTCGCTCACGCCAAGAACTTTGGCGAAAAGGTGATACCTCTGGTGATAGGCAATTCATTCGATCAGCCTCGTATGACTGCGACGGCGACACCTTGTTGTTTGTGGTTGAACAAGAAGGAAACGGCGCCTGTCACACGGGGAATTACTCCTGCTTTTTTAGAGCTTTCGGCACCTGAGTGCATGCAGGCACAACCGAAAGTCAAGATCGCATGACACAGAAGAGCTATCAGACCTCTGCCGCGAATTCGGCTCAAATCGTCCCCGATTTGGAACTGTTCAAGGCCCTAGCTCGAACGCACCGCGTCGTTCCGGTATTTAGAACCCTTTTGGCAGACCTCACCACCCCGGTGGCAGCATTTTTGCGACTTTGTGGCGATGATGACAAAGGTCGACCAGGGTTCTTATTGGAGTCCGTTGACCATGGAGGCAGATGGAGTCGCTGGTCGTTCGTTGGCAGAGAACCACGAGCCAAAATTGTGTCACGTCAAGGAAAGCTCACCTTCTCTGGCGAGTTGCCCGAGGGGGTTCCAACCGAACTGGGAGTTCTTGCTTGCCTCGACATGCTGCTGCAGCACTACCAGGCTCCCGTGGCGGCAGAGTTTGGAAATCTTGGTGATTCGTTGCCGCCACTTCACTCTGGTGTTGTTGGCTACTTAGGCTACGACGTGGTTCGAGAGGTTGAGCATCTGCCCAATGCGCCAGCGGATGATCGTGATTGGCCAGATGCAATTCTTTCGGTGATCGGTGAACTGGCTGCCTATGACCACTGGAGCCAACAGGTCACCTTGATCTCGAATGCGTTTGTGGAAGATACAAGCACAGAGGATCAACTTGAGGAGGCCTACCGCCTTGCAGTTGCGCGCCTCGATCAGATGGCCGCTGATGGCGCAACTGCGCTCGAAGAACCGCTTGTTCATGCACCCGCTGCAGCACCTGCACCGGCGGTGGTTTCTACCTTGACTCCTGGCCTGTATGAGGCTGCAGTTGCCGTGGCAAAAGAGCACATTCTCTCGGGTGACATTTTTCAGGTGGTCCTCTCGCAGCGTTTCGATGTTCTCACCGAGGCCGACCCGCTGGACTTGTATCGCGTGCTTCGCAGAATCAACCCAAGCCCCTATATGTATTACGTCCGTGAAGATGAACTCACTCTTGTTGGATGTTCTCCCGAGCCAATGGTTCAGTTACTCGAGGGCAAAGTAATCTCTCGGCCTATTGCGGGCACCAGGTTCCGGGGCAAGAACGATGAGCATGACCGCCTGTTAGCTGCCGAACTCGTTGAACATCCCAAGGAACGAGCCGAGCACATCATGTTGGTTGACCTCGCCCGCAACGATGTTGGCCGCGTGGTTGAGTTTGGTACCTGTCAGGTTGATGAGTTGATGACTCTTGAACGCTTTAGTCATGTGATGCACCTGACCTCTCAGGTCTCGGGCACTCTGTCTGCAGGCAGTACACCGATTGATGTTCTTCGGGCAACCCTTCCTGCGGGGACTGTCTCTGGTGCACCCAAGGTGCGTGCAATGGAAATTATCGATGAGCTTGAACCCACAAGGCGAGGCCCCTATGCGGGCGTGGTCGGCTATCTAGACTTTTCGGGAAACATCGACACAGCGCTTGCTATTCGCACCATGGTTATCGACCCTCCAGGCCCAGATGGAATGCGACGGGCTTCTGTTCAAGCTGGCGCTGGAATCGTGGCTGATTCAATCGCTGCCGAGGAGGAACTCGAAACTAGAAACAAAGCGCAGGCACTACTTAGTGCAATTTTGCCCGCAGAACAGATGACGCGTCACCGACGTACCGCAGCTCGGTCCCGGCTGGGCAAAGCCAGCACTCTCAGCGAGGATTGAGCAATGACAGACGTAACCTCAGATTATTTAGCGCTCAAACGCACTGTGGCTGCGGTGCGGCTACCCAGAGACGTGATTCGTGTGTTTGGCGAAGATGCAGTGAGTTTTTTGCAGGGCCAGATTTCTCAGGATGTGAAAGACCTACAACGCGGCGAATGTAGATGGGCGTTGATTCTGGAACCGCAAGGCAAGGTAGACGCGTGGGTACGGGTATGGGGCCGGGGTCAGACAGATGAGTTACTCATTGATTGTGATGGTGGTTCGGGGCAACTTGTGCTTGATCGCCTGAACCGCTTTCGGATGAGAGTCAAGGTCGAACTTGAGTTGCTGAACTGGCAATGCGTAGCTGTACGTGGGCCTGATTGCCCCGCAATTGATTCGCCCGAACTGATAGCCGAGCTTCAGGGCAGGGTGACTTGGTCAGGGGTAGAAGGTGTAGACCTCATTGGTCCAAAAGTGATCGTTCCACAAGGAATTTATGTGGCTGGACTCGAAGCGTTTCACTCTGTTCGAATTGAGGCTGGATGGCCCCTCATGGGGGCGGAACTGGGCGCACAGCTTGAACCAAAGGTGATTCCAGCCGAAGCAGGAGAATGGCTCATAGATACTTCGGTGAGCTTCACCAAGGGCTGCTATACCGGCCAAGAACTTGTAGCTCGAGTGGATTCAAGAGGCAACAACACCCCTCGTAATCTGCGTGGTTTAGTTCTTGGGTCGAATATTTTGCCGCCCTTGGGGGCAGAAATAGTGGTTGATAATCAACTCCGCGGCACCATCAGCAGCGTCGGCGAATCACTTGACCTTCATGCGCCAGTTGCACTCGGCTATGTGCATCGCTCAGTCGAAGTACCAGCGTCGGCAATTATTCGGTGGGCCGCTGTGGGCGAGGTCGAGGGCGGCGAAGTGCCTGCACAAATACGGTCCCTCCCGCTCATGACCGGAGACTAGGCATGAGTTGCTCCTGCGTTGCGGGTAGCAACTCGTTCAGTCTCTCGTTGAGTTGGACTTCAAGCCTGCCGCTTTCGAAACTCCGTTCGGGGTCTCTAGAATTGTCACGTGAGTCACTACGAGGTCTTAGGAGTAGATGCCACTGCTTCGGCTGCGCAGCTTCGCTCTGCGTACCTTGAGCTAGCTCGGCAGCATCACCCCGACTTTCAGCACGGCAGAGCCCGATCCTCGGCGCTCAAGCCGGCGGGGGATTCAGAGTTCCGTATGCGCCAAATCAATGCTGCTTGGCAGGAACTTGGTCATCCCGTTAAACGGTCTGCATATGATCAAAAACTTCGTGATGCCGCCGCTCGGCAGATTCGAGGCTCGAGTGCCTTGGGCGGAGCAGTTCCGGCGGTGGGTGCAACTGGGCCGCGGATAGAGCAACCATCAACTGAGTTCACCCCGTATTGGGATCACGATGAAGATGATGATGATTCTTGGAGGTTCGAGCCCGACGAGGTAAATCCGCAGACGGTTCCGCATAAGTCGCTACTCGCGGCGCCTGCACTGAGTTTTGTCATCGGAATCGTTTTGCTCGCAGCTAGTGCGCCGACTGGGATTCGGGCCTTGTTTGCTGCTGGCCTGATGTTTTTATTGTTGTCTTTATTCTTCTTTGGCGCAGCCCCCGTAGTCGCAATGTTTAAGAGTCAAATTGCAGAGGAAAGTTCTCGTTCCCGGACTGCTCAAGCTAAAAGACATCCTCCGACTGATGGCTCCGCACACAGAAGCGAGTAGTAACCTGAGCTACTCATGGCGACTTATCTTGACGCAATTTTGCAGGAGCACCGAACAAAGGCGCAAGAAGACACTCGCAACCTTGAGCAACTCATTGAGCAAGCCCGCATGCTCCCTCGGCCCCGCGGATTTGCGGCGGCGCTTCGTGCTTCTGTTGAACTTGCAGTCATCGCAGAAGTCAAGCGCCGCTCGCCATCAAAAGGTGTTCTTTCTGAAAATCTGAACCCTAAACTTTTGGCCCAAAACTACGAACTTGGCGGAGCAAGTTGCCTGTCTGTGCTCACAGATCAGGATTACTTCGGAGGGTCAACTGAAGATTTAGAGATTGCCAAAGAGGCAGTCAGCCTGCCAGTGCTTCGAAAAGATTTCACCGTCTCTGCACGTGATGTCTGTGACGCAAAATTGATGGGCGCAGATTGCGTGCTCCTGATAGCAGCGGCACTAGATAACTCCGAGCTTCGAGATTTCTCTGAACTTGCTTCCGAATTAAACCTTGACGCGCTGGTTGAGATTCATGATGAGGCTGAGCTTGAGCGCGCAGTTTCTTGCACCTCGGCGCAACTGATTGGTGTCAACCAGCGGGATCTTGAAACCTTTATGGTTGATCAGGCGCGTGCTGTACGGATGGCTGCCATCATGCCCGTAGATACCATCCGGGTAGCTGAATCGGGGGTGCGGGGACAATCCGATGCTCTAGCGCTTGCGGCGGCTGGGTATCACGCCGTTTTGGTGGGCGAGTTGTTGGTCCGATCGGCAGACCCTGCGGCGGCAATTGCCGAATTGCGGGTTGCGCTGCCGGAGCGTGGCTAGGGTTCTTTGGTGTTTGTCAAAATCTGCGGTCTCACCAATGAAGAGGATTCGCTTATGGCAGTAGCGCTTGGTGCTGATGCTGTTGGCTTTGTATTTGCTCCTTCTCCTCGACAAGTCACCGTCAATTTGGTGCGAGATATTGTTCGTCGGTTACCGCAAGAGACTGTCAGCGTCGGAGTATTTCGTGATCAGTCCCCGCAGCTAGTCATCGATACGGTGCAGACCGCAGGACTCCGAGCCGCTCAACTCCACGGGCACGAAACTGCTGCAGATGCTGCGCTCATTCGCCCCTAGTGCCAGGCGTTAATTGTGGCATTCCCAGCTGGCGATCCCGGCTTGGCTCATGTTGATGATTACTGTGCAGATGCAGTGTTGCTGGACTCTCATGCACCTGGATCTGGTCAGGTCTTTGACTGGTCGCTCGCCGAAGGAGCACCTCTCAATCGTCGGTTGATCTTGGCTGGCGGTTTGACCCCCGACAATGTGGCTGATGGGATTGAAGAAGTTCACCCTTGGGGCGTGGATGTGTCATCAGGGGTAGAGGTTGTCGGCGAGCCGGGCAGAAAAGATGCTCGACTTGTTCAGGCTTTTATTCGGGCGGCGCGAGCTGCATCACCGCATGCACCCCCGCATGCTTCACCAGAGGATCCATTCGACCACGGCCCGTTTAACTGGGCTGAGTCAGGTATGTGAGCGCAGCGCGCTTGCAGCCGTGTAGCTGTTCCCCGCCTGCACTCTGCATGTTCTCTGCATGTTCTCTGCATGTTCTCAGCCTGATCTCTGCATGTTCTCTGACAGTTCTTTGACCGTTTCAGATTGTGTTGCGTGCCCCGGTAGGCCGCAGAGCCATTGGCAATGTACTTTGGGAAGGTGAATAACGATATTGCGGCACCAACTCAGATTCCGGAGAGCAGCATGAGCGTTCCGTCTTTTGCTACCGACATGATGGGAGAGCCAACAGGAGTTGGCAGGTTTGGGCAGTTCGGCGGGATGTTTGTGCCCGAAACGCTAGTGCCAGCGCTGCATGAGCTTGAAGAGGCTTTTCGTGATG
>JBBDMQ010000052.1:0-7314 GCA_040878245.1 Microthrixaceae bacterium | reverse complement strand
GTATAGACATCTCCGCCTCGAAAGGAGTAGATGGCTTGTTTTGGGTCACCGACTAGCAGCAGGGTGCAAGGTTGCGCGGGGGAAGATGCCGAGGATCCTTTTTTATGATCACCACTTCCAAACGCCGTATTAAAGATCTCCCACTGAATGGGATCAGTGTCTTGGAACTCATCAATCAGCGCTACCTTGAACTTGGCTTGCAAATCTTTGACTAGCTGCGGATCCTCTCTGAAGGCGTCCCGCACTATGAGGAGTAATGAGTCAAATGAGACTTGACCTGTTTGGGCTAGGCGGAGGGAAAGTTCGGTAAGGGCTCGTTGAACGAGTTCTCTGAGGAGGAGGTCATTGGGTTGGCCAGACTCTGCTTCAATCGCGCAATCTCCAAGTTGGCGCGCTTTTTGTACTTCACTTGTTAGAGATTTAAGGGCGGGAAGTTCAGGGAGAATGTCGGTGGCCGCTTCATCTTCGTAGCCTTGGGCAGGGGCCAGTGCTTGAGCCTCACTCAAGATCCGCTTGCTTGCCTCAATGAAGATCAAATCGGCGCAAACCTGCTGCATAAGGCTGCCTTCGTCACCAGTCGGCACGGAGTCAGTGTTGATATCTGCAAGCACCCCTAGGGATTCACGGACCTGAGCGCAGAACCCGTGGATGGTATGAATCTGAGCAGTGTCGTACTCGGCAACAGCAGTTTCGATTCTTTCCCGACGAATCGCGATTTTATCCGGTTCTCCTTTTCCTAACAGTTCAAGAAGCGGATCATCTGTGTCTTGGCACTCGAGTAGATGTTCAGCAGCTTCTGATAGCCGCTCGCGGATCCGATCTTTGAGTTCAGCTGTTGCTGCCTTAGTAAAGGTAACGAGCAGGATTTCAGAGATAGAGATGTCATGTTCGGCGATAAACCTGACGGCCAGTGCCGCCAAGGTGTAGGTCTTGCCCGTTCCGGCGCTGGCTTCAAGCATGGTGGTCATACCAATGGGTAACGGATCGCTCATCTGAAACACCGGCCGGGTTTCAGTTGTAGTCAAGGCGGCTTGGATTGACTGATCGTTTGAGTTGTTCATCTCTCTCCCCCGTTGTGCCCCTCGCTAGGTCCGTCAGCATTCTCAAACGATTCGTGCTGAATGGAATCGGAGATTGCTGACCAGAGGCGAGTGGATTCAGCCTTGAAGTCGTATGGACCAAACTGTGCAACTAAGAGTTCTTGGTAGCTCAATGAACCGAAGGCTAAGAGGTGATATTGATCTTCGCATTCAGCGCTCAATAAGTTAAACCTGCTGCCAGGGGTACCCCACTTCTCCGCTGGGTTACCATCCTGATGCAATGCAAATGAGGTTTGGTGAAAGAGCGGCAGCGGGTACAGCAGGCCATCCCGATACTGCTCCATCAATTTACGAACAGCTTCTAAAGCGTTGTGTTGCCGATCATTTTCAGTAGCACCTTTGACTACCCAAGACGGCTGCTCGTCGGTGGCCTTGGCTTTCGGATCAGTCCTTGTAATCAGAACACCACGCCAGTTTTGAGTTGGGTCTATGGCAGTGAGTAGAAGCAGGTCGAGTGCAAGACGGAGCTGGTGTTTTGGTTTCGGGTTGCTAAACAGAATGCGAACCGGCCCTGGTTGCTTACCATCTATGCAGTTACCAACAGAGCCAACGATCTGAGTTCCATCTGCCAAGGTCAGATCTATAGGGTGCGCGTGCGGAGCTGGGCGACGAACTCCAAGACTCTCGGCAGAGAGGAGTAAGTCAGAAACCTCGATCGACAGCTCGGAGAGCGCGGGTATGGCCAAGCTGTCGGGTGGTAGTAATCCGCGAGCACGAAGGCTGTTATACAACGCCAGCACCTGCGGCTGCGGCGAGCCCTCCTCGGGTACAAAGCGAATCGACTCAGCAGCAGGCATGGTCAGGCCCAAATCAAGCAAAGCACGACCAACCTCGGATGCATCTAGGCCTCCGAGCTTGGTTGGCAGTTCGCTCGCCGACGCCTCTGAATCTTGCGGGATGTACACGTTGAGCCGATTACGAAAGAAGGCTTTGACGGGTGCATCAAAGAAATAGCCAAGTTCAGCGAGTTCAACCGTGGCGTTGACAGAGGAATCAGTCGGCAGAGGTTCGGTCATAAATATGTGGGTGGATGAGGGCGTGTTGAGTCGGGAGTTCAACAACGCCTCTGCTCCTTGGCAGGCAGCGGGGTCAAAGCCCACTGACTGCTCCCCGTCAACCGGACTGAAGTTTTTAGGATCAAAAGCTTGCCGTGTATGGGTTGTCATCAGCGAGAATGACTGAGCAGACTCTGAGGCTTCTGCACTACGCAACTCCTGCATCGTTTGCCCTGTGGTCTGGGAGATAACTTTGAGTAAGTCGTCGAGCATCACCGACTCGGGCACTTTGTCGTTGGTGCGAACATCACGTGAGGCGCAGGTAATGATGAGGTGATCCTGAGCTGCAAGTAAGGCTGAAAGCAGTTCGGCACGCGCTTCGTTACGCGGGTCACGGTCGCCTACCGCTGCTGCTGTGGGGATAAGGTCATCCCCGCTCGTTCGTGAGCTAGGGAGTGCATCGACATCTAATCCAAGAATGCAGACCACCCGATAGGGAACAGCTGCTAGTTGACCAGGGGTAGAAACCAAAATACTTCCGACATCCATGCGGGCTTTAGACTTGCCTCCTTCAAGGCCCATCTTGAGCAGTGCTCGAACATCAGCAAAGGTCAACAGCACCTTGCTCGCAGAGTCTTCCCCACCTTGAGATTCCTGAACCAGAGTGGTCAGCATCGAGTCGAATTGGGATCGTTGCCAGTACTCAAACCTGGCCGGAGCAACCATCAAATCTGCTGCGGAAAGCAGAGCTTCGCTCCAATCTTCAATACTCTTTTTCTTCTCACTGCTTGAATCAGGAAGCACCTGATCATGGACGTGAGCAAGGGTGCGAACCGCTTCCGCCAAACGGCCGGCCGCATAGATCCCTGCATCGTCAAGCGGCATCGGGGCAATGCCCCCGGCAGCCAAAGCAAACTTGCGAACGGAGGAAACTCCGGCGGCCTCAGCTAGATCTGTAACGGCTGTGCCCGGAGGTATTGCATCTCTGAGGTCATCTCCGAGGGCGATTCCCATCATGAGTTGATCAACGCCAGCTGCCCAAGAATTTGCGGTATGAGATGGATCAATATTCCAAGCCTTTCGCTGGGCGCCATCAAGACCCCAACTGATACAGGCCTGCTTGATCCAGGTGGATAGAAGCCCGAGTGACTCCCCGTCTAGGCCGAATCGTTCCTTAACTGCAGAGGTATGCAGCAATTGACTGACGCTTTCTACATCGAACCTGCCGGGCAGGATTTGCAACATCGTGGCTATGGAATCAAGGACTGGGTTGAATGAGCGTGCAGAGCGGTCAATCACGCTGTAGCGCAAGGCAGGAAGCTGACCCTCTACCGGCTGATCACCGACATGGGCGGGAGCGCCAAAAACGGCGCTGAGCACCGGCGCAAACGACTCAAGTTGTGGGCACAGAATCACAATCTGAGATTCGGTCAGGTCGGGATTATCACGTAACAACCCAAGAATCGCATCTCGAAGAACCTCGGCCTGCCGAGTGGCACCTGGGGCTGAGTGAATGTGTACCGAAACATCCTCGTGAGAAGGTCGATAGATTTCCGGTGAAATTGACCCGGCCTGCAAGTCCTGCTGTAGGCGATTGAGCAACGTGGGGGTGGCGGCAGCAGCATTTGAGGCAGAGACAATTTCGGGTAACAGGTCACCTGCCCCAAGTAGTAGTGCCGACTCAAGTGGACGCAATGCCCAAGAGGTGAGCAAAGGATGCAGTTCGCCAGCCGAACTTGCCTGTTGAGCGGTCAGGCTGAGTTCAGCTTGAGGATCTGATCGGGGGAACGCCCAAGAGGTTTGGTGCCGCGCAAGAACAGGAGGGTTTGCCGCTACTCGCTGAGCAAGTTGCTGCGAGGTTGTCGCCGATGGTGATAGCAAAAGCGCAGTGACTTCGTGATTCTTGGAGACTGCAGTTAATAGCGGTCCGAGATCGGCTGAGATAACTGACTGCCCAAAGACAAACATGCGCCCAGGTAATGACTTTTGACCCTGATCACCTAGGTTAATTTCTCCAGAACTCACCCGCTGAAGCGCTACCTCGAGTCGCTCTGATGGCGTAGCAATATTTTTGTGTTTCTCGGTGATTCGGGTGTGCACAGCACGAAACAGGCTGGGCTGCCATAACTGCGCGGCTAGAAGGTCTTTGCCGTCGGGTCCGAGATTCCGCCCGGCCATCCAATCCAGAATCATCTGCGGCCGATGAACCATATACCGATCAAAGAGCAGCGAGATGGGGAGGGCACGCCCAGCAAGTGAGACTGCTGAGGTGAGGTGAGTGAGCCGCTCATCAAGTCCGTAGGAGGAGGAAGACAAGACCTCGAGCAGAGTCCAGACCATGCGCTCGGCGCGCCAAGGATCAACAATTTGCTCGTCGGCAGTGGTGTCTTTACTCGCTAGCGCACGATCAGCATCAAGAATCAGCCACCGCAGAGCACCAGGGAAAACCATCTGAATATTGGCCGAGATGCCATCAGCTTGGCCGTTTTGGGGGTCTACCCCAAGCCGTAGAGCCAATTCTTGGTTCAGCCAATTACGAAACCCCAACGAAGGAACCGAAACCCATTCCTGCTGGAAAGGATCGGCCAACGGCGTAGACAAACCCTGCACGAGAGCGTTGATGAGATCTTGGGGCCGATCGGCCATAACAACTTTGAGCACGCACAGAACTTACACAGGGGGTGTGACACTCTGCGCCGACGAGATAGATAGGGGCTGAACTCTGGGCCAGATTTTGTTCCGATACTCCCCGTCTAATTATGGGTCGCGGCAGATCCACGATGCAGAGATAGCGCCGGCCTGCCAGGCCCGATTTGGGCTGCGCTCTCAGGCACACCTCAACGCCGAGCAAACTCAAGGGAGGTCTCTCTCAACCTCCGATTCGTTATAAGCCGGTTTTAGTTACTGTCCTACGCCATCCCATCCCAATTATGGATCATGATCTCAATATGGAAAGACGCACCTACCTGAAAGGCAGTCTGGCCACTGGCCTCTGGCTAGTGACAGTGGCATGCACTCAACAAAACAACCCCGATCAAAACAAACCCGATCAAAACAACCCAAGTTCTCCCGAGTCCGACAAAACGAAAACAGCTACTTCGCCGATACCAGCGGCCATGCTCCGAACTTCTTGGTCCACCGACCCGCTCGCCTTTGGTTCGTATAGCTATATGGCCGTAGGTGCAGACCCCAAGATGCGCAAGGCGTTAGCTGCGCCACTCGGGAACCGCGTGTTCTTCGCGGGTGAGGCAACCGCCAGCGATTACCCAGCCACGGTGCACGGAGCCCAGAGTTCTGGGGTTCGGGTAGCCCAAGAGATTCTTGATGAGCTTGCGGCAAGCAAGTCGACTGGCAGCGAGACGATGCTGATAATTGGCGCTGGCATTGCTGGCGTTACAGCAGCCCAAGAACTGACCAAGGCCGGCCATCAGGTAACCCTGCTTGAGGCCAGCGACCGAATGGGCGGAAGGATTAAGACCGTGCAGCCAACAGGGTGGCCGATTCCAATTGAGCTAGGTGCTTCCTGGGTGCACGACACCAGCGCCAGCGAACTTGCAGCCGAACTCTCCGAACTGGGTGTGAGTACCGTTCCCTTTGACTATGACCAGTCTGCAATTGGACCTAACGGCCAACCCGTAGCCAATATCGAGCGACTGACCGAACCGGCTGAAGAAACGGTGGAACTGGCCACAACTTGGGCCTCGGATCAAGACGTGGATCTCTCGCTAGCCCAAGCGATACAACAAAGCGGAGCGGTAGAAGAAACCGATGTATCTCCACTGACTTTGGCAGCCGTATTAAATAGCTCGATCACTACCGAGTACGGTGCTTCCGCCGAGGAAATCTCTGCCTGGTGGGGCCAAGAAGAGGGCAGCGAGGGAGAGGATTTGCTTGTCACCGGGGGTTACGATCAGTTGGCAAGTAGCTCCCTAACGAAGAGCCCCCTAACGAAGAGCCCCCTAACGAAGAGCTCCCAGCAGGGCCTCACCATACAATTCAATCAAAAAGTCAGCACAGTCCGTTGGAGCGAATCGGATGTGAGCATCACTCATACCGATTCGACTCAGACCGTCTCTGATAACGATTCGCAAAGCACCGCAGACCGTGTTGTGATCACTGTTCCACTCGGAGTCTTGAAAGCTGAGACAATTACCTTTAGTCCTCCGCTACCAGCAGACAAATTAAACTCAATCAACGCTATAGGCATGGGGGTACTCGATAAGTACTGGTTTCGATTCGAAGAGCAGTTCTGGACCAACGAAACGCTCATGTGGACTCAGGTTTCACCAGACGCTGACTCAGCTGACTCAGCAGATCCAGCAAACCCAGCAAACCCATTCACCGAATGGTTCAATATGGCACCACTCACGGGTGAGCCAGTTCTCCTTGCACTTCTCGGCGGCCCTACAGCTCGCCTGTGGGCAACACGATCAGACGAAGAAGTACAGTTCACAGCAATGAACGCGTTGCAGAACTTCAGAGCAGCAGGATGGTGAAAATGACTCAAACTGACCGAGCAGATCTTCGGGTGAGGTACCGCGAGGAGAGAGACAAACGTCTGCGCCCTGAGGGAAACGCACAATATTTAGAGCCCACCGGGAAATTCGCTCATTTCCTTGACGATCCATATGTGGCTCCCATCTCCCGAGAACCGCTCTTCGATGAAGTCACCGTGGCCGTGATAGGAGCAGGTTTTGCAGGCTTGGTCACCGCCGCCCGCCTGAAAGAAGCCGGCGTGGACGACGTTCGCCTGATTGATGGGGGTGGCGATGTGGGCGGCACCTGGTACTGGAACCGCTACCCGGGCGCCATGTGCGATACCGCCGCAATGATTTACCTGCCGCTCCTTGAAGAGACCGGTCATATGCCGAGTAAAAAATATACTTATGCACCAGAGATTTTTGGCCACGCTCAACGCATCGCTACCACCTTCGACCTGTATGACAACGCCCTGTTCTCGACTCAAATCACGGCTCTAGATTGGGATGAAACCGTTGATCGGTGGATCATCTCAACGCAGCGCGGAGACAAGATACGCGCCCGGTTCGTCGCTATGGGAACGGGTCCTCTGCACCGACCGAAGCTGCCGGGCGTTGAAGGGATTGAAAGCTTCGAGGGCCACTGCTTCCATACCAGCCGTTGGGATTACAAGTACACCGGAGGCAATCCCGCTGGAATGCCGCTCACGGGTTTGGCGGACAAGCGAGTAGGAATCATCG
>JBBDMQ010000051.1:0-7327 GCA_040878245.1 Microthrixaceae bacterium | reverse complement strand
CGGTTTCTAGTAGCTCAATATCAACGTTTGGCATAATAAAATTCTCTCAATCCGTGCTCAGGTGGCACCGCCTTATCGTATCGGTCACATGAGGCGCCACGGGCTGTCAGAATGCTGTGCATTGAACGCATCGACAACCTGTCGAGAGCGACATCCCCGGAGATCTTGTGGACCTACGAACTATTCTTGAATTGTCTGATCATGGACCCGATACTTTTGTAGGAATCGGCCCGCAATACCCGTGGGGTGGACTGTACGGCGGACAGATTGTGGCGCAAGCGCTCAGTGCTGCTACTCGTACGGTTGAAGACGAGGACTTGCAGGTTCATTCTTTGCGTGCCTACTTCATTCGTCGAGGCGATCACAACGAGCCAGTTCGATATGAAGTAGACCGAATTCGCAATGGCAGGTCCTTTGCGACTCGCCGTGTCGTTGCACGCCAACCAGTTGGTGCAATTTTGAACCTCGAAGCGAGCTTTCAACGCCTCGAGATTTCCGACGATATTGAGACGGTATCTCTTCCACCCGACATGCCGCTGCCAACAGATCTTGAGCACGACTCGTGGAGCCCGGTATTTGAGCGAGCATTTGTGCCAGCAGACGCAATAACAGCTGGTGGGCGCGATGGGTCTGGTCGGGCGGCAGCCTGGTTAAAGGTGACCCAAAAACTCCCGGAAACAGGTCCACTTCATGCTGGTGGGTTGGCGTATCTATCGGATGATCTCCCAACAGATGCGGTGGTGCGAGCTCATCCCGTGCGACGCGAGCCCGATGATGTGTTGCATAAAGTGCTCTTTACCGCCTCGCTTGATCACACCATCTGGTTTCATCGGCCTTTTCGTGCAGACCAGTGGCAGTTACACGATTTCACTTGTCACACCTTTGTTGGTGGCCGCGGTTTGGCTATTGGGCATGTTTTTGCGCTTGATGGAGCGCATCTGGCAACCATTGCTCAAGAGGTTCTTCTCAGAGATACTCGAGAGCGGTCCTAATGCGCATACTGTATAGCTCTGAACTGTGGGAAAAATAAGTCAATATAAGTTGACTCAAAAATAGCTGAGCGGAATACTGATTGAGTGAGTAATACTCAAGATTTACGAGCGGCACGCCACGCTGCGCTTGGAGACCGAGTGCGTCTTGCAATCGTTGATGAATTGATCGTCTCTGATCGTTCGCCCAAAGACCTCCAGGCAATGTTTGGTCTGGGGTCAAATCTAATGGCCCACCACCTGAGTGTTCTTGAACATGTCGGGCTGATACATCGCTCGGTCTCTAGTGGGGATGCTCGCCGCAAGTATGTTCACCTCAATACCCAGGCGATGAGCACCATTGAAAGTAGCGGTCGAGCCCCTGACCTAGATGTTCCCGTTGGACCAACGCTTTTTCTGTGCACCAGAAACTCTGCAAGGAGTCAACTTGCTGCCGCTCTCTGGAAAAAGTTAGCTCAGGGCCAGGCTGAATCCGCTGGGACTGATCCTGCAGCATCAATTGACCCCCGGGCTGTTGATGCGGCGAAACGCAGCTCATTGGTTCTCGGCTCAGCTTCACCACAAGAACTCAGCCAAGTCGAGATGCAGCCGGTCTTAGTTATAACGGTGTGTGACTTAGCTCATGAAGATCTTTTTTTTGGGGATCTACCTGACAAGCAAAGTCACCTCAGGACTGCGCGTTGGTTGCATTGGTCGATTCCCGACCCCGTGAAAAACGGAACGCCGCAAGCCTTCGATGAGGTCGTCAAAGAACTCACAGACCGAGTGACGGCGCTAGTAGAAAGGGTCGGTCAAGCAGCATGAATTCTGACATCTCCCCCGATGATGCCGAACTCGCTCTTTTGCCCGAAACCGGAACAGGGGCGTTAGGGCTGAGTTTGTTTAGGCGTTTAGCTGCCGAGGCACTCGGAACAGCCCTGCTCATCGTTGCAGTGATCGGCTCAGGAATCATGGCAACTAATTTGTCCGCTGATATTGGCCTTCAGTTGCTTGAAAATGCTGCAGCAACTGGTGCAGCGTTGATTGGATTGATCCTCATGTTCGGCGCTGTTTCCGGAGCACATTTCAACCCAGTTGTTACTCTGACAGATCGATTTCTGGGAACTACCTCAACGAGTGACACGATCTTGTATGTCATAGCTCAGGTCTTTGGTGCCTGTTGCGGAACAGTTCTGGCCAACTTGATGTTTTCTCTGCCTGCTATCGAGATATCCACAGATGTGAGGTCTGGTGGGGGACTCTGGCTCTCTGAGGTAATTGCAACTGTCGGACTGTTGCTGGTTATCCAAGGGTGCGTCCGCACTGGGCGAGCAGCAGCGGTGCCCTTCGCTGTAGGAGCATGGATAGCTGGTGCCTACTGGTTTACATCCTCTACAAGCTTTGCCAATCCTGCGGTCACTATTGCTCGAATGTTCTCTGACACCTTTGCTGGAATAGCACCATCATCTGTGCCCATGTTTATTTTGATGCAACTCCTTGGCACCGTCATTGCATTCGGATTGATCCGATTCTTTTATCCCCATGTCACTGTTGCCCCCCATGTCACTGATTCCCCCAGTGTCACTGATGCAAGTGGCAATGATGCAAGTGTCACTGATTCTCTAGGAGGTCCTGCTCATGAATGATTCTTTAGTTGAGGTGTTATTTGTGTGCGTACATAATGCAGGTCGGTCGCAGATGGCTGCTGCATTTTTGGCTCGAATTGGGGGCTCTGACGTAGTTGTTCGCTCAGCAGGGACTGCTCCTGCTGAGTCGATTAACCCCGCTGTTATTGCTGCCATGGCCGAGGTTGGAATCGACTTGCTGAGTTCGGGGGCGCGACCAAAGCGTCTCGAAGACGCTGCAGTAGAAGCCTCGGATGTAGTGATAACTATGGGTTGTGGCGATAAGTGCCCGTACTATCCCGGTACTCGCTACCTTGACTGGGTACTAGATGACCCAGCAGGTCAGGGTGTCGAGGCAGTTCGGCCGATTCGAGATGAAATTCTGAAAAAGGTTGAGCAGCTCTGGTCTGAGTTGGCTGAGGCTCACCAATAAGTCATCAGCATTTGGGTATCTTCTGTGATTTGCTGAATGAGATTGTTCTCGGCCGTGCTAGTAATCTTTGACAAGCTCTTAAGCGCAAGCAGAAAGCGGTCGTTTCGTGCGGATTATTACTCATTATGTTGATGGTGAGCTAACCCCTGGCACATCGGAGTTGTCGGCACCGGTGTTTGACCCTGCCACTGGAGTTCAACAGGCGCAGGTGGTACTCGCATCTATTGCTGATGTGGATGCTGTAGTGCAATCTTCAGTCCTCGCCTTGGATTCTTGGCGACGAAGCTCACTAAGCACCCGAGCAAGCATCATGTTCAAGTTCCGGGCACTGATGGACGCCTCACGTCATGAACTTGCCCAACTTATAAGTTCTGAACACGGCAAGGTTCCCTCTGATGCACTCGGCGAGATTGCTCGTGGTATGGAAAATGTCGAGTTCTCATGCGGAATTCCAGCGCTACTTAAGGGGGAATACTCCGAGCAGGTCTCTGCGGGCGTAGACGTCTATTCGCTGCGCCAACCAGTGGGTGTTGTTGCCGGCATCACGCCGTTCAACTTCCCTGCGATGGTGCCAATGTGGATGTTTGCCAACGCAATTATGTGCGGCAACTGCTTTATCTTGAAACCTTCCGAGAAGGATCCCTCGGCGGCATTGTTTATGGCTGACTTGCTCACACAAGCGGGACTTCCCCCGGGAGTGTTCAACGTGCTGCAAGGCGACAAAGTGGCCGTTGATCGTTTGCTTGAACACCCGCAGGTTAAGGCGCTGAGCTTTGTGGGTTCTACTCCAATTGCTCACTATGTATATGAAACCGGAACTGCTCAAGGCAAGCGGGTGCAAGCGCTTGGCGGTGCAAAGAACCATATGTTGGTGTTGGCAGATGCTGATGTCAGCGCTGCGGCTGATGCGGCTGTTTCGGCAGCCTTTGGCTCGGCCGGTGAGCGTTGCATGGCAATCTCGGTAATCGTCGCAGTTGGCGAAGTTGCAGATCAACTCATCCCAGCTTTGACCGAAAGGATTTCTGCCATCGTTGTGGGACCTGGCACGGATCCAGATGCAGAGATGGGGCCACTCATCACTCGCCAACACTGCGACAAAGTCAGGAGCTACCTCGATGGAGCTGCTCAAGCCGGTGCGAAAGTTGTAGTTGATGGTCGAGAACTATCAGTTCCTGGCAACGGGTACTTCCTTGGAGCGTCACTGATTGATGATGTGACAGCAGAGATGGACCTGTATATAGACGAGATCTTTGGACCAGTTCTGATACTCATGCGCGTAGATACCTATGAACAGGGGCTTGATCTGATTAACAACAATCAGTACGGCAACGGGACTGCAATCTTTACTCGCGATGGCGGAGCGGCCCGCAAGTTCCAGTCTGAGGTTGAGGTTGGAATGGTTGGCATCAACGTACCTATTCCGGTTCCGATCGCCGCTTATTCCTTCGGTGGCTGGAAGAGTTCGCTTTTTGGCGACCTTCATATGTATGGCCCGGATGGCATCAAATTTTATACCCGTAACAAAGTCGTGACCTCACGGTGGCCAGACCCGGCCACGAGCAGCGTCAACCTAGGTTTCCCTGTCAACAACTGAAACGTGGCCGAATGAATCCCTCACAGACCAGCCAAACCCAGATCAGCCAGACCCAGTTCAGTCAGGCCTATAGAGATGATCGCTCCCATGTGTTTCATTCTTGGTCAGCGCAAGCAGCGCTAAAGCCGCTTGTGGTAGCGAGCGGCGAAGGTGCATGGTTTTTTGATGAGTCGGGTAAGAAGTACTTGGACTTCTCATCTCAACTCATCAACTTAAATCTTGGGCATCAACATCCGAAGATGATCGCTGCCATTGCAGAACAAGCCAGCCGTCTCGCAACGATCGCACCGGGAATGGCCAATGAGGCTCGCTCTGAAGCTGCACGAATGATTGCGGAGCGCACACCGGGGGACCTCAACAAAATTTTCTTTACAAACGGTGGTGCCGAAGCAACAGAAAATGCAATGCGAATGGCTCGTTTGCACACCAATAGGCACAAGGTGCTTTCGATGTATCGCAGCTATCACGGAGCGACTGGGGGATCAATAGCGTTGACGGGTGATCCTCGCCGGTGGGCATCAGAGCCCAATGTTCCCTCTGGAGTGATCAAGTTTTTTGGGCCGTATCCCTACCGCTCATCGTTCTGGTCTGAATCCCCGGAGCAAGAGTCGGAGCGTTCGTTAGAGCATCTTGCCGAAGTCATCATGTTTGAAGGGCCCCACACCATTGCGGCGATTGTGTTGGAGCCAGTGGTTGGCACCAACGGGATTTTAGTGCCGCCCCCCGGTTATCTAGCAGGGGTGCGGGAGCTATGCGATGCCAACGGAATTGTTATGGTCTGTGATGAGGTCATGGCAGGATTTGGGCGTTGTGGCGAATGGTTTGCTGTAGATGTGTGGGATGTGGTTCCCGATCTGATCACCTTTGCCAAAGGAGTGAATTCGGGTTACGTGCCTCTTGGTGGTGTTGCTATCAGTGCCGAGATTGCAAGCACCTTTGATACAAGGGTCTATCCGGGCGGACTCACCTATTCCGGGCATGTGTTGGCCTGCGCTAGCGCCGTAGCATCAATGCATATCTTTGAAGAGGAAAATATTCTTGAGCGATCTCGGCATCTTGGAGACAAAGTCTTCGGTCCTGGCCTTGAGAAACTCAAGGCAAAGCATCCGAGTGTGGGAGATGTGCGTGGTTTGGGCTGCTTCTGGGCAATTGAACTTGTAAAGAACCGTGAGACGAAGGAGATGTTCGTTCCCTTTAACGCTTCTGGTGCCGATGCTGCCCCGATGGTTGAGGTAGTAACCGCATGCAAGACGGCAGGGCTATCGCCGTTTGCACATTTCAATCGCTTGCATGTCGCTCCACCCCTAGTGATTTCTGATGAGGATGCTCGACTTGGCCTTGAGATCATTGATCAATCCCTGCTCTAGCCGACGAACACGTGAGCTAGCGCGGATCTCTTCTTGATGGGCAGGGTCAGTTGAAGGGTAGGGTCAGTTGAAGGGCAGGGTGACATGAAGGTTGTGGGCAGAACGCTTTTAGGGATGTTGCTGTGTTTGGCATTTCTCTCTGGCTGCGCTGCCGCACCCGGGGCGTCTCTCGGCGAGCAAACTGCGGCCGATGCGAGTGTGGCTCGCCCGGTGCTGCTCGTGCCTGGATGGGAATTCGACTGCAGTGCGAATCCCACCGACTGGGACAAATGGCGTGATGCATTTGTTGGTCGTGGCCTTCCTGTTAATCAGTTTGTTGTACTCGGATATAACAGTTGTCAGCCAAATCTGGTGACTGCACAGATGATTGGTACTGAAGTTCAGCAACTGCTGGACCTATCGGGTGCAGACAAAGTGACGTTGATTGCCCATTCCATGGGGTCAATCCCAACTCGTTGGTGTATCAGCTTTGGAAGTTGTGTCGGGAAAGTGGCCGAGTTGGTAACAGTGGCAGGGGCTAATCATGGAACTATCTGGGCATCGGCCTGCTTCTTGCAATTCTGGGCAAGCTCTTGTGTTGATATGAGGCCGGATTCACCCATGCTGAGAGCGCTCAATGCCGATGAATCCCCCGAGGGGGTTCATATTGAAACCTGGGTGTCCCCTTGTGAGTTGGCGATTCTTCCTCGGGAGTCAGCATTTCTTCAAGGGGCATTTAATCATGATCTGTTGAACGACTGTGTTGATCACTCTGGGTGGAAAAAATTTGCTCCGACAATCGAACGAGAGGCTCAACGCCTCATGCCGCAAACGGCTACATAGACCAACTTAGGGCCAGATTTGCACTGGGGTGCCGACTGCTACGAGTTCGGCTAGCGCTAGAACATCTTGGTTAAACATTCTTGGGCAGCCGTTGGATGCGGCACGCCCAATGGAGTCTGGGCGGTTGGTCCCATGAATGGCGAGCACTGGTGCGAGCGAGTCGGGTGCCCCTTCGGCATCCTCTCCACCGAAGCTATCCATCACCTCTGAGTAGCCGTTGAGCGCCAAAGCAACGGGGCCGTAACCACCCGCAGGGTTGGCCGAGGGCACAATATCAGTCACAAAAAAGCTGCCCGTGGGCGTGGGAGTGCCTGGCCGACCAACGCTAATGGGTGCGCTCAATAACTGTTGACCTGCTTCAAGTAGGCGGATGGAGCGGTCAGCGAGCGAGATCACAAGTTCTTTTTGCGTAGTGGACAAAACGAGTAACTCAGTCTTTATCCACCCGGTCGTTCCGTTCGGCCGAACTGCCAGAGCAACTTCTGACCATGGACCCTGCCGGGAAACAACAGCAAAGA
>JBBDMQ010000050.1:0-7337 GCA_040878245.1 Microthrixaceae bacterium | reverse complement strand
CGGTGGGGTCCCGGCTTACTGATTCAAAGTGGTAGAGCGATGCCTGAGCGGAAACAACAATTCGGTAGCCCGATTGTCTGAGTTTGAGACACAGGTCGACGTCGTTGTAGTTGCCTGCGAACTTGGTGCTGAATCCGCCAATCTCGGCAAAAACCTCGGAGTTGATTGCCAGACATGCCGCCGTCACCCCAGAGACTTCTCGATCAAGCGAAATCGCTATGCGATTCCTGTCGCTATTGGGCATCTGACCAAACATCAAGTGCCCCGGATTGCCGCCAAGGTACAAGTGTCCTACGTGTTGAACCCGCCCATCCTCTAACAGCAGGCGGAGTCCACAGGCTCCCACGTCAGGTTCGCGCAAGAATCCCGCAAGCACCTCAATCCAATTCGGTTCAATCACCTGAACATCGTCATTGAGGAACAACAGGATTTCTCCACTTGCAGCTAACGCACCAAGGTTGCATTTCTCAGAGAAGTTGAATGGCTTCGTAAACGGCAGAATTTTCAATCGCTGGCCGGCAAGCTCGCTGAGTTCGTCGAGAAGTTCTTGATTCATTGGTTCGTCTACCACGAGAATCAATTCATAATTAGGCCATGTCGACCGGTCCAGAATACTGCGCACAGCCTCTAACACCATGATTCGCTCAGTACCCCAGACAATGCCAGTGGCACCACAGGTTGGGATGATGATGCTGACCAAGGGCCAGCTCGAATGGCGACGTAATAGCTTGAAGTAACCCCGCGGAGTTTGTTCCACCACATCTGCCTCAAGACCGAGGCGCTGAACCTGCGACTCTAAGGCTCGCTTCGCTGACTCATAGGCGTACGGCTTTACATCCTCACCGGAGAGTACCGAGCTTGGGACGACTCGCCAGTGGTATAGGACCTCGGGTATGTGCACAATCTTTTTTGCGAGCTCAGTAACACGCAGGACTAGATCCCAATCCTGGGAACCGTCAAATCCTTCTCGAAACCCTCCAACCCTGCGAACAATCTCGTTGGTGAACGCCGAAATATGGCAGGTGTACATCTGATTCCGAAAGCGCTCAGGCGACCAATCTGGTTTATAAAATGGGTCGGCAAAGTTACCTTGCGGAACCAACACATCTTCGTCGGTATACACGTACTCAACTTCGGGCGAAGATTCAAACGCTTCAACTATCCGCTCTAGAGCTAGCTCCTCAAGAAGATCATCATGATCGAGCAGCACCAAAATACGTCCGCGAGCTTTGGATAACGCATCGTTTGAGGCAGCCACGATGCCGCCGTTCTCGGTTCTTGTAGCCACCACAATTCGTGGATCACTTTGAGCCGCTTCCAACAACACGCGCTGAACATGGGGGAAGGTTGAAGCGTCATCTACTAAGAGGAGTTCAAAGTCTGACCAAGTTTGGTTCCTGACCGACTCAATGCACTCAAAAAGCACCAAGGCATCTGGGTTATAAACCGGCGTAATAACAGATACATAGGGTGCGAGGCTCACCCTTCAATGCTATCGCAACCGATCGACTAGCCGATACCTCAAGGAGAGAACTCGCTACGGTTTGATTCGGTGCGGGATGTATTACTTCACAACAGCGGGATTTGTGACCTCAGTTGGGATTGAGCCATCAGGGTTTGGCACGACCAGAGTCTTACAGCCAAGGGCAGTGTTTTGGCCATACCCTTGATTGATGGCAGTGATACAAATCTCATGCTTGCCCGGTAGAAAGCCGCTCCACTGGACCCAAAATCCGTGATTTGCACCCTCGTCTGGATACAGAGGCAGAAGGTCTGGTCGGGCCAAATCAGCACTAGCTGTCAAGGATCTACCCTTGCTGGAAAGTACTATTTGCAACGATGCCGGCACGTCGAGATCGACAGCCCAACCGCTCACCCTGACAAATCCGCTAGCTTCTGCGACAGCGGTGTCGAATGCCCCCTGCGGCCCCATCGTGGCACGCAAGTAATTTGTCCAATCTTGAGAACGATTTTGCACTTGACCAAGGGAGCTTTGGATTGACCCGGGGCAGCCGGTGGCACCCACGTTTTTGTGGCCCACCACGCGCGGTAAATCAACCGTGACCCCTGCAGGAATACTGCTTGAACCAAGAGAGGGGAACGCAACTAGTCCAGCAGGGTCGACGTTAAAAAGTGCGAGCTTCCAGCCAATCACCCGACTCACTGACTCAAGTGCAGTAGCCGAGGGGGTTGCCTTGGTGTAATCGCCCAACACCATGACGCCAACTGAATTGGTGTTGAACCCCATGGCATGCGCCCCAATGACTGGCTTACTGATCCCGCCACCACGGCCCTCCCAGATGCCACCGTATTTGTCGACCACAAAGTTGTAAGCAATGTCTGACCATCCGCGGCCGTCCATGTGATATGCCTGAATTGATCGAAGCACACCTGGAACTTCTGCAGGCGAGTAATCATTCGAACTAGCAGAGTGGTGCACAACAGCGAGCTTGACCGTGCTGCCTAGGCTGGTGGTGGTTGGACGTGCAGCCCATTCAGTACGCGTGCGGATGCCAAACGGCGTTGGCACAGCTGCACCTGCCACCGGAATAGCTTCAGTGATGGTGCGTTTCGTCTCATCTCGCATGAGCGCAACTTCGGCGGTCGGAACATCTGAACTGCTCAAGTTGAGCTGATAGCCAATTGCGTCCTCCACCCACAGCGGTTCAGTTCCAAATGCAGCGCCATTGCCCTCAATCTGGTTGTTGCCTCGACTGGCATCGGGGCCTTCATCAAGTTCAATCCCGAGCTCGCGCCAAGAACCCCAGTTACCATCAGAGGATTGCACCCGAACAAGAATTGGTTCGCTGGGCGCTTCATCGAGCAGCACACCAATGGCGGCAAACTCACTCACCTTGTCTGCAGTTCCAGTGACACGATCCTCGGTCATAGACGCACTCGGGATTGCGGTCGATGCCGAGGACGGGCTGTCTGAGTTAACGGGTGTAACTGGCGTTGTTGAATCAACAGCTGCTTGAAGTTGCGGTAACTCCGAGGCGGCAACATCTGTCATGAGTGGAAGTGCCACTTTGTCGAGGACAGAAATTTGAGCGAACCCAAAACGTGGGACAGGCAGAAAGTTCACAAGCAAGGCTAAGCCGAACAACGCAGCTAAGCGCCGAACAACACGCCCACTGGGGAGGGGAGTCGTCATATTCGCAGTCTATGAGAAAGGGGCCGAAATCATCCAGAAAAATACCTAATTGCTCTCAACTCCAGCACTCAATTAACTGCCTAGATCTCTGAAATCCCCGGCTTTTGGGGGGTTATTCTCTTACTACGGCAGACCAAACCTCTGAAGTAACGCTTTGGCAAACTCTTCAAGTTGCGCTTGCTGAGGGTTCTCACTAACTCGAAGCGTAGGCAGGTTGTCGATAGTGAATGGCGGCTCAATGGCGGATGTTTCAATCTGAGGCTGAAAGGATTCAGAGGTTGCCGGTTGGGCCACGACTCGGTCGGGCTGACAGTCAAGAAGAACTGATCCTGTAGCGAACTCATCCAAGCACAGGACATCGTTATCTGCCGATTGGCTAGTTCCGAACCGAGAACTCAGTCCAAGGATTTTCTGCAATTCAGCTGCAGAGGCACGGCGATAACCCACTGCAGAATCGGTGTACTCAACGACTGGAACAAGGTCAATATCCGGCTCAACTTGTGAGAGTTGCGTGAGTAACACCTTCACGGCAACGGCTTTTTGGGTGATGTCGAGATACACAATTAAGGGCCCGCCCGGCCGAGAGGATGGGGGCCGGGCACCAGCGGATGGTCTGAGAGGACTGCGGATTCGATCAGTGCGATGAGCGCCAATTTTTTGGCTTCGCGTTTGGCGAAGATACGGCAGTTCAATCAGGAGGTTCCACGCAACTCGTTTCCAGGCCAGAACTAATTTGGTCCTTGGCAGGTGACCGTGCTTAAGGCGGCTGAAAACATTTGCTCGCACCGCCCACTTCAACCGGTCCCAGAGAGACCGCAGCGCCCGATTGCGGTCTGCTGAGCCTGCGTTTCGCAACACAGTCATGAGCCAGTTGCGATACACATGAACAAAAAATCCCGGCGAGGCAGCTGCCGAAGAAGCACCGAACGAGTGCCGGATAACCGACTCAGGTGCAGTGATTGTGTGCCAACCGGCACGACTAGCACGCCAAGCCAAGTCAGTGTCTTCGTAGTAGGCGAAGAAGCGCGGGTCAAACAAGCCAACCTGTTCAAGCATCGCTGTTCGGAGGAGGACACCGCCGCCACAAAACCCGGGAACTGTCTCAGCGGACAAAGAGGCAAGAAGTTGGGTGAGCTGCCCGAAGTGAAGATCGAACCCTTCAGAGTTCTCTTCACGATCGGTGCCGAGGCCATTGAGTAGTTCGCAACGATCGACCCCGGAACGCAACTGCAGTTCAAGAGGGCTTGACATGAGATCAACAGTGATCTGATCAACGCTGGTGCTTGCCCTCAGCCTGCCGCTACCAGTCACCCGAAGCGAAATGACTCGCTCCCCTGGCCCCGCCGGCAGCAGCATCGAATCAGTGCCCGCAGCTGAAGTGTCACCGATGAAGTAATCATGATCCATTGGCCAGTCTGGGTGGCCCACCTTTCGCAGGACGGTTCCCTGAGTTCGGTGGAGCACCTCAATTGGACCAACACTCACAGACTCAATCTGCGCCTGTCCCGACAACAGATTCAGGCCAACTTTGATAAAGGGAGGGTCTAAGACAAGTGCCGCCGCAACTGCTCCAACTTGTGGGTCCGACTGAAGCCCGGCCACTAACGGCCACAGCCAGCCTGGCTCGGGAACGGCATCGTTATTGACAAGCGCCACAGCATCAATCTGGGAAAGATCACGCATCCCCCGATTGCAGCCTTCGGCAAACCCAAGGTTCGACTCATTCGCAATGACGCGAATGTTGGGAAATGCATACCTGAGTTGCTCAAGCGATCCGTCCACCGAGGCGTTATCGACGAGGACAATCTCTAGAAATTCGCGGGGGTATTCTGTGGCCTCAAGTGCCACAAGGCAGCGCCGAGTAAACCAGGCCGAGTTCCAGTTCAGTACAACGACCCGAACCCGGGGCGGGGTTGAAGGGCCCATGGCTCTTAGGTTACTCGCGGCTACTCCGCAGCCTTCCGGTCAAGTGGCTGGAGCCTGCAAAGGAGCCGGCTGGCACTGATCCTCGAGCTCTACCACTTGGATCTGCTCACGGTTCTCCCAAGTAATCTGATTGGTCGGGTCCTTGCGCAGCTTGTACTCACGAAAATCCATATCTGCCGCATCAAAGGTCAAATAGCGGCCAATCAGCGAGTCACCGAACCCAATGATCAATTTGATGGTTTCGACTGCTTGAATGCTGCCAATGATTCCCGGGAGCACGCCGAGAACACCAGCCTCGGAGCAACTCGGAGCCATTTCTGGTGGAGGAGGTTCAGGCAGCATGTCTCGATAGGTAGGGCCTGACTTTGGGTCGAAGACGGTGACCTGACCTTCGAATCGAAAGATCGACCCGTGCACCACTGGGATACCCAACTTCACGGAAGCGTCATTCAGCATGTAGCGCACGGGAAAGTTGTCAGCCCCATCGACCACGATGTCGTAGTCAGAGATGATGCGCTCCATATTTGAAGCATCAAGGCGAACGTCATGAGTGATCACGTTGATATCTGGATTGAGCAAGGTAAGCGTCTTCTTTGCAGAATCAACTTTGCGCTCACCAATGCGGTCAGTGTTATGCAGAATCTGTCGCTGCAGATTGGACTCGTCGACAACATCCATATCAACAATGCCGATAGTTCCAACTCCTGCGGCGGCCAAATACAACGCAGCAGGTGAACCTAGGCCACCAGCCCCGAGCAGCAGCACACGGGCGTCGAGCAACTTCATCTGACCCTCGTCGCCAACCTCTGGAAGCAACAAGTGACGGCTATAGCGATTGCGCTGATCAGGAGTGAGCACCTCGGGTCGTTTCCAGTCTCGACCCTCGTCTTTCCATTTATTAAAGCCACCCTCCATTGACACCACGTCTGTGTAACCAAGTTCGCCAAGAGTCTTTGCAGCAAAGGCAGAGCGCACGCCACCGGCGCACATCACAATCACCGTTGCAGTCTTGTCACTCAAGCGGCCCTCAACCTGTGCCTCAAGATGGCCCCGTGGGATGAATATGGATCCCGGCACGGCACCCTGTTCGAACTCGTCGGCCTCTCGCACGTCAAGCAATGCGGCACCCTGAGCCCGAAGCGACTCTGCTCTGGCGGTGTCAACCTCAGTGATGTCTACTTTTGTACTGTTTAGAAGTTCTCGGAAATTACCCATGTGTGCATCCTTCTTAGCTTTGCAGTTCGGGGGAACCTCTAAACCCTACCAAACTGGTCAACATTCGGACAGGCCACCGAATATTTCTGGTAACAACTCGCTCAGGGAGCCACGAATAACCAACGCGGAATCATCAAACTGAGTTGCTTCAGCATTCAGAATCATCACCGGAGTGCCCTGCTGCAGCGCTATCGGCACCATTTCTGCAACCGGATACACCGCAAGGGTTGTGCCTAAACACAACAACAAATCACAGGTTGCTGCGGCCCGAAAAACTCTGTCTAGGCGTTGCGGGTCAAGGCCCTCGCCAAAGAACACTGTGGCCGACTTAAGAATCCCTGCGCATTCGGTGCAGGCAGGATCAGCTTCGCCGCTACGAACCCTGTCGAGAGTCTCACTCATTGGGCCACGCCAGTCACAGTTTGTGCACATAGCTTCACGAATATTTCCGTGTACCTCATCCAATATTTCGGAATTTGAGCCAGCTACAAGATGAAGTCCATCAATATTTTGGGTGACTAAACGAAGCAGCTTTCCCGAGCGTTCCAGCTCAACGAGTGACTCGTGTCCACGGTTCGGTTTCGCTACTAACGCGGGGTTATTCAGCCGAATTTGCCAAGCACGCGAGCGCAGGTCAGCATCGGCAAGATAGTGCTGAATACTTGAATACTTCTCTGCCTCTGGGTCGCTAGTCCACAGGCCGGCTGGCCCACGAAAGTCGGGGATGCCCGAATCCGTCGAGATGCCGGCCCCGGTCAGGACAGCAATTTTTGAGGAGGAAGCCGTCAGGCTCTTTGCGTAGTCAACCGTTCGATCAGTCAAGTGAACTCAGGCTTCAACGGTGACCCCACGCCAAAAAGCAACGTGATGAGCGATCTCTTTTGCGGCCTCTTTTGGCTCCACGTAATACCAAGCAGCATCGGGGTTGGTTTCACCATCTACTGAAATAGAGAAGTAGTTAGCGGTTCCCTTCCAACTACAAACCGTGGTTTTGCTACTCGGAACAAGTAGTTCAGCGTTGACTGATTCCATCGGAAAGTAA